>NZ_JBTVVN010000002.1:0-178960 GCF_054819755.1 Clostridium sp. DL1XJH146 | reverse complement strand
ATGCGGGTGTTGCTTAATGGTAAAGCTCTAGCCTTCCAAGCTAGCCACGAGAGTTCGATTCTCTTCACCCGCTCCATTTAATTTAATAGATATAAAGTTAATCAGACTATAAAGTAAAATCTGGAGGTAATCCTTCCAAGAGGAAAACTAAGGTGTGATTTTTTTTATTTTTATTATTTTCAATTAAAGATTTTGCGCAGCAAAATCATCATTAATTGTGCATTGTAAATTGTACATTGTGCATTTGAATAATAAGCACTCATAGCTCAGCTGGATAGAGTTACGGACTTCGAATCCGGGGGTCGGGGGTTCAAATCCCTCTGGGTGCGCCAAAAAAGCCTTGCAAATAGTCATTTGCAAGGCTTTTTTTATAGATATTAAAAAGAATTTATTTTATTCTTCTCAAAATCACTTCTTCATGTTTTGATCTTCTAATTGTATTTTTGATAGTTATCTGTATTTTGCTTATAACCATCGAATAAAGCTTGCAGCTTTTCACCGTGTTCATTTTCGATTTTTACTACAGTATTTTCAATTTTATCAAGTCTTTCATCAACTTTGTTAATTCTTTCATCTACTTTTCTAAATCCAGACTGCATTTCTACATATATTTTCTCTATTAAGTCAAACATTTTATTATCTTCCACTCGGTAATTAATTAAAACAATTTTATGACACTTTAATGATAAAGGGGATAAAGCTTTCTGTGAAGTGGAAAATTATAGTATATAAAAATAATATAATTTGAAATCTATGAATTAAATTGTTGACCTATATGTCACAACGTGATATAGTATAGCTATGATATGTCACGACATGACATAGGAGGTGACTTGTTGAATAGAGATAAGATTATAAAAAAATATTTACCTATGAGTGAAACAGCCTATTATATTTTGTTATCACTATACGAGCCTAGGCATGGATATGGTATTATTCGTTTTGTTGAAGAGATAACAGAAGGCCGAATAGTGTTGGGTTCTGGGACTATATATGGAACACTTACGAAGATGAAAAAGGATGGTATAGTAGAGGTTTATTCAAATCAAGAAAGAAAAACAGTTTATGAAACTACTAAATTAGGCAGAGAACTTATAGATTTAGAAATAAAGAGAATAGAAGAATTGCATAATAATGCTATTAAATTAGGAGGCAAGTTCAATGAATAAAAATTGTTTTAGGTTGTTTTGGAGTTATGATATTCAAAAGACAGAACAATGGTTATCTGAAATGTCTAGTAGGGGATACCATTTGGAAAAAGTAGATTTTAACTTGAGGATTTTTAAGTTTAAAGTAGGTACACCTAAAAAATGTATATATAGGATTGCTTATTCAAAAAAAAGAGAGAGTCTATCTTTAAGATTAGAGAATAATTGTTGGAAAGAAGTTACCTTTAACAGACACTGGGTTTTTCTAGTTAATGAAAATGAAGAGTGGCAAATTTCTTTTTATTCTTCAAGAGAAGGAATACTTAAAAGAAATAAAACTATTATGAATATAACAGGTGCAATTTTAACTATATTTGCAATGATACAATTACCTACTTATATAGTACTTGGACTTTATACTATTCCATTGTTTAATGATAAAGATGTAGAAGTTTATACTTCTAATGGAGAAAGAATAGGTGAGTTTATATTTTTAGGTGTATTGTTTTTCTGTGTTTTTACATTTATAAAACTATTAAGAGATAATAAAAAATTAGTATCAGAAAACGTCATAAATAATGCTTCTACATCTCATAGTTTTCTTAAAACAATCAAGGATGTAGAAAGAAGAAAAAAAGATGATAAAAAAGGTAAGATAATAAGGAAAATAAGATTGGGATGGCAATATTCACCTGATAAGTTGGAAAAATGGTTAGAAAATATGGAGAAACAAGGATTTAATCTTATTGAAATTAATAAAATAGGGAATAGTTTTTATTTTGAAAAGGGCGAAATAAGAAAAATTAGTTATGTAGCTGACTATCAAAATAGGACAAATGATGATTATTATGAAATTCATAGACAAACTGGGTGGAATGTGTTCTTTACATCTCCATTTAATCTTACAAAATGGACTTTATGGGCAAAAGAATATGATGATGGAGAAGAAAAGCCTGTTTTATATAGTACAAAAAAAGAGAGAATAAAACAAGCTAGAAAAATGGCAATGATGATGTCAATATGTTATATTCCTATGATTTTGATTTCTAT
Organism: Clostridium sp. DL1XJH146; assembly: GCF_054819755.1. Lineage (NCBI taxonomy): Bacteria > Bacillati > Bacillota > Clostridia > Eubacteriales > Clostridiaceae > Clostridium > Clostridium sp. DL1XJH146. Next base: position 176,762 of record NZ_JBTVVN010000002.1, on the reverse strand, counting down.
ATCGATGATTATATCTTATATACGATTGTATATGAATTGGGATGTGTCATTAAGACCACAGAGGTTTTGGTTAACACCTTTGATACAATCAATATTAATAATAGAATTTGGCACTTTTACAATAAAATCAATATTATATTATTTTCGAGTTAAAAAGCAGTAGAATAAAGTAAATTTGTTAAACATAATCATTAGTTCTAATTATTTATAAGTTTTCAGATTGAATTATATGCATATATATGTTATTATTATGAAAAATGAATATTTTTTGCTAGGGGAGCTGGTGTGTCCAGCTGAGATTAAGAATTAAATTCTTAGACTCTAATTGTACCTGATCCGGGTAATGCCGGCGGAGGGAAGCAACTTTGAATGTTAAAGATGGTCCTATAAGACTATCTTTTTTTATTTGAAGAAGTTCTTATACCTTTTATGATCTCCTGCAAAAAGTAAATAAAAATTTCTAGGAGGGTTTATATGAATTACACAACACAAATGGATGCTGCAAAAAAGAATATTATAACTGAAGAAATGAAGGTTGTAGCAAAAAAAGAGAATATGGAAATAGAAAAACTTGTTAGCTTAATAGCTAAAGGGAAGGTTGTAATTCCTGCAAATAAAAACCATAAAAGTTTATGTCCAGAAGGAGTAGGAGAAGGACTAAGAACAAAAATTAATGTAAATTTAGGTATATCAAAAGATTGTAATGATGTAGAAATGGAGCTTGAAAAAGTTAGAGTAGCTATAGAAATGAAAGCAGAAGCTATAATGGATTTAAGTAATTATGGTAAAACTGAAAAGTTCAGAAAAGAACTTATACATAGGTCACAAGCAATGATTGGTACAGTTCCTGTATACGATGCTTTAGGATTTTACGATAAGGAACTTAAGGATATTAAGGCTGAAGAGTTTTTAGATGTTGTAGAAAAGCATGGTAGAGATGGTGTTGATTTTGTAACTATACATGCGGGATTAAATAGAGAAACAGCAGATACATTTCTTAGAAATCCTAGATTGATGAATATTGTCTCTCGTGGAGGGTCGCTTATGTTTGCTTGGATGCAACTTAATAAGAAAGAGAATCCATTCTACGAACATTTCGATGAATTATTAGATATTTGTGCGAAATACGATATTACTCTTTCTCTTGGAGACGCGTGTAGACCAGGGTCAATTGCAGATTCAACAGATGCTAGTCAAATTAAAGAACTTATAGTTTTAGGAGAACTTACTAAAAGAGCTTGGGAAAAAAATGTACAAGTAATAATAGAAGGACCTGGGCATATGTCGTTAGATGAAATTCAGGCTAATATGTTACTTGAAAAGAAATTATGTCATGGAGCACCCTTTTATGTGCTTGGACCTTTAGTAACAGATATAGCACCAGGATATGATCATATTACAGGGGCTATAGGTGGGGCGATTGCAGCAGCTAATGGAGCTGATTTCTTATGTTACGTTACACCGGCAGAACATTTGAGGTTACCAGATGTAGAGGATATGAAAGAAGGAATAATAGCTTCTAAAATAGCAGCTCACGCAGGTGATATAGCTAAAAAGCTTCCAAAAGCACGAAAAGTAGATAATGAAATGAGTCATGCAAGACAACAACTTGATTGGGAAAAGATGTATGAGCTTGCTATTGATCCTGATAAAGCAAAACGTTATAGAAAAGATGTAAAACTTGAAGATGAAAAAACATGTTCAATGTGCGGGAAAATGTGTGCTGTAAGAAGCATGAATAAAATATTGAATGGAGAAGATGTAAATATTCTTAGAAAATAATATATTTGATTTATTATTATTAATTAAAAAAAGTATACATAAATAAAAAATTAGCATTAGAGATGCTAATTTTTTATTTATGTATAAATATAAATATATATATAGCGGAAATATCAAAATGATGCGTAAATGGTTATTTAGGAGATATTACCTATTGATATTTTAGTTGTTTTATTATCTAAAATAATATAGAATGAATATGCAGCAAAGTTACAAATGGCTAGAATACTAATATTTCAAGCTTTATTAAATATTAGTAAAACAATGACTAGATACTCATAAAAATGCTAATAATAAGTATAATAAAATTTTTATTGTTTTACTAGGGTGGTACTTTGCTTTACTAAGGAGGAAATAATGAGATTTATAATAGTGATTTTAAGTATAGTGTCTTTTAATATGATTTTTGTTTTGCTAAGAGCAAAGAAAGTATATAAAAAAGACAATGAGAAATTAGATAAACCAAATCTATTGAAATTAAAGAAGTATAATTAGATTAAGTATTTAATTTGACGAAAATAATAATATATCTAAAAAAAGTTATTGATTTTTCTAATGAGATAGTATAATATATATACGTAGCGAATGTTAAATCGCTAAAATAAAATAATGTTCGTTAACTCGTATAGGTTTAGTGATATGGACTAAACGTTTCTACCAGGCTACCACAAATAGTCGGACTACGGGTGTTTGTGAAGCTCTAGAAGATATTATGTTTGTAGAGGTTATTTATATATTGAATATAAATTATATTTGAATATATGGTAATTATACAAGTAATTAAAATAAGAGATTTATAAGCTCCTGTAAAAAGGAGCTTATTTTTTTGTGTAATAAATATTATGGAATTGACGACAGTATATGATTTTCTAGAAATTTGGAGTAGGAAGCAAGAAGGAGATAATTATGCAATTACTGAAAGATAAAATAATCAATGATGGAAAAGTATTTGATGGAAATGTTTTGAAGGTAGATAAATTCCTTAATCATCAAATAGACACAAAACTTTTTGATGAAATGGGAAGGGAATTTAAAAATAGGTTTAAAGATACTGAGGTTACCAAGATATTAACTATAGAAGCATCTGGTATTGGAATAGCAGCAATTACATCTATACATTTTGACTATATTCCAGTAGTCTTTGCAAAGAAATATTCTGCTACTAATCTGTCAAGTGATACATATAGGGCAGAAGTATATTCTTTTACTAAAAAAACAAGCTATGATGTAAGGGTTTCAAAAGATTATTTAAATGAGGGAGATAAAGTTTTGATAATCGATGATTTTCTAGCAAATGGGAAAGCAGTTGAAGGACTTGTTAGTATAGTAAGACAAGCAGGAGCAGAGATTGTTGGTGTAGGAATAGCTATAGAGAAAGCTTTTCAAAATGCAAGAAGTGATATTGAGAAGCAAGGTATTAAACTAGAATCCTTAGCCATAATAAAATCAATGAATAATAATAAAATAGTTTTTAAATAATAAAATAGTTTACAAATATTAAAAAAATATATATTAGTTTTAGGGAGGATTAATAATGAAAAAAATAACAGCGTTAATACTTGCAATGGTTATGGTGTTTGGTACTTTACTAACAGGTTGTGGTGCAAATACTGATAACAATGCGGCGGCAAACAATGAGGAAAATAATGCTACAGAAGATTCTGCAAATGCAACAGATGAAATGAAAGATGTAAAAGTTGGTTTCTTATATGTTGGACCAATAGGTGATGGTGGTTACACTTATGCACATGATCAAGGTAGATTATACCTTGAAGAAAAATTAGGTGTAGAAACAATGTATAAAGAAAGTGTTGCAGAAGATCAAGCAGAAGTACAAAGTGTCATAGAAAACATGATTGATGAAGGTGCAAATGTTATAGTTGGTACAAGTTTTGGATTCATGGATGGAATGGAATTATCAGCTCAAGATTATCCAGATGTAATATTTATGCATTGTTCAGGATATAAAATGTCTGATAATATGTCAAATTATTTTGGAAAAATGTATCAAGGAAGATATTTAGCTGGTATAGCAGCTGCTTTGACTTGTGAAAATGATAAAATAGGATATGTTGGTGCTTATGAAATTCCAGAAGTTATCAGAGGAATAAATGCATTTACTTTAGGTGCTCAAACAATTAATCCTGATATTGAAGTTGAAGTATCATGGACTCATACTTGGTATGACCCAGCATTAGAAAAATCAGCTGCAGAAGCTTTGATAGCTAATGGCGCTGGTCTTATTGCTCAGCATCAAGATACTACAGGACCTCAACAAGCAGCAGAAGAGGCAGGTATTTATTCAATAGGTTGTGATAGTGATATGGAAAGTGCAGCTCCTAATGCATATGTAACAGGTGTAATTTGGAACTGGGGTCCATATTTAGTTGATCAAGTTCAAAAAGTAATTGATGGAACTTGGGAAACTGGAAGTGATTGGCTTGACATGACAGATGATGAAGATAGTATAGTAATTGTAACCCCTATTACAGATAATGCTCCAGAAGGAACACAAGAAAAAGTTGATGCTGCACTTCAAGAAATTTTAGATGGGAACAAAATTTTTGTAGGACCATTAAAAGATCAAAATGGAGAAATTAAAGTTGAAGACGGTGTAGAACTTACTGACGAAGAATTATTGAATATGGATTGGTTTGTTCAAGGTGTTAAGGGAACAATTCAAGAATAATATAAAAAAATAAAGCAATATTAATAAATATTAACTTTGCCCTTTTGGGCAAAGTTATGTTTATTTTATTTTTGTGTCAAAATAATTAGGGATAGGTGATGAGATGGAAAAGAAAGCTCCTTTTATCAGAATAGAGAAGCTTACAAAAAAATTTGGAAAAGTAGTTGCGAATAATAATGTGAATTTAACTATAAATGGTGGGGAAATCCATGCCTTACTTGGAGAAAATGGAGCAGGTAAAAGTACTTTGATGAATATGCTTTCAGGTGTTTATTCTCCTGATGGTGGTGCTATGTATATCCATGGTAAAGAGGTTAAATTTTCATCACCTAAAGATGCAATAAAATCAGGTATAGGGATGATATATCAACATTTTAAACTTGTAGATGCTATGACAGCTTTAGAGAATATTTTGATTGGGCAAAAAGGAAAAATTTTTATAAATAAAAAATCTGCAAAGAGTGAAATTGAAGAAATTATTAATAGATTAGAACTTAATGTTGATTTGAATAAATACGTACATGATATGTCAGTTGGGGAAAAACAGAATTTGGAGATATTGAAAGTTTTATATAGAGGAGCTAATATTTTAATTCTTGACGAACCAACAACAGTTTTTACTCCTCAAGAGAGCATTAAATTATTTAATATAATGAATAGGATGAAAAATGAAGGCTGTGCAATAATATTTATTTCTCATAAAATGGATGAAGTTATGAAAGTTGCAGATAAGGTTACTGTACTTAGAAAAGGAGAGTCTATTAAAACTCTTGATAAGAAAGATACAAATCCTAAAGAATTAACAGATTTAATGGTTGGAAAATCTGTAGATTTATCTATAAAAAGGACGGCTAGAGAAGGGGAAGAAAATCTCCTTGAGATTAAAAATTTAAGAGTTGTTGATGAAGAGAAAGTTGAAAAGTTAAAAGATGTAAATATAAATGTAAGAAAAGGTGAAATTCTTGGGATTGCAGGTATTGCAGGAAGTGGACAGAAAGAATTATGTGAAGCAATAGCTGGAATTCAGAAGGTTAGGCGTGGCGAAATTAATTTTGATGGCGAAAATATAGTGGGTAAAACTCCAAGAGAAATAATTACTAAAGGAATTAGTATGAGTTTTATCCCTGAAGATAGATTAGGTATGGGATTAGTTGCATCTATGGACATGGTGGATAATGTTCTGCTAAAAGAGTATCAAAAGCAAAAGGGTATATTTATTAATAGAAAACCTGTTGTAAAGAAAGCAGAAGAAATGGTTGAAAAATTAGAAATAAAAACACCCAATGTGCATTATCCAATAAAGTATTTGTCTGGTGGAAATATTCAAAAGATACTTTTAGGAAGAGAATTAAGTTTATATCCTAAGTTGCTAATAATGGCTTATCCTGTAAGAGGATTGGACGTTAATACGTGTCATACAATATATGATTTAGTAAATATAGAAAAAGAAAAGGGCAATTCTGTTATTTATATTGCAGAAGATTTGGATGTTTTAATAGAATTATGTGATAGAATTGCAGTTATTTATAATGGTGAAATTACTGGAATAGTAGACGGAAATCACATAACTAAAGAAGAAATAGGTTTACTTATGGTTGGTAAAGACTTATCAAAGGAGGACAAATAGATGATTAGAATAGTTAAAAAAGGAGACACTACAAGAATTCAATCTCTAATAATTACGACAATAGCGATTATTCTGGCTATCTTAGTAACTTCTCTTTTTATTATTGCTTTAGATTTTAATCCTATTGAAGTTTATAGGTCTATGATCAAAGGAGCTTTTGGGTCTACATCGAAAATAAGAAGAACAATTATTATAGCAATTCCTTTGCTTATAACATCACTAGGGATTGGTGTTGCGTTTAAAATGAAATTTTGGAATATAGGTGGGGAAGGTCAAATATTGATGGGTGCATTTGGAGCTGCCTTCATAGCTTTGAATTTTTCATATTTACCTAAGCCTGTTGTTTTAATATTAATGGCTATCTTTGGAATGTTAGCAGGCGGTATTTGGGCTTTAATTCCGGCTGTATTAAAGTCTAAATGGGGAACTAATGAAACTATTGTAACGTTAATGATGAACTATATAGCTTTGAAGTGGATAACTTATTTACAATATGAAAAATGGAAAGACCCTGCATCTTTAGGCTTTCCTAAAATAGCTAATTTTGATAGTAATGCAGTATTACCAAAAGTTTTTAATATTCATATTGGATGGATAATAGCTTTGATTTTGGTTGTAGTAATGTATATATTTATGAATTATACGAAAAAAGGTTATGAAATAAGTGTGTTAGGTGAAAGTGTGAAAACAGCTCAATATGCAGGAATAAATGTTAGAAAAACTATGATAACTGCAATTTTAATAAGTGGTGGATTATGTGGTTTGGTTGGAATGATTCAGGCGTCAGGTGTTAGTAGTACCCTTTCGGTTGAAGTTTCAGGAGGGGTTGGTTTTACAGCAATTATTGTTGCTTGGCTTGGTTCTTTATCAGCACCTATCATTTTAATAGTATCTGTACTTTTTGCAGCCTTACTTCAAGGTGGAGCATATATACAAACTGCTTTTGGAATCCCAGAGGCGGCGGCGGCAGTTCTTCAAGGTATGATATTATTCTTTGTACTTGGTAGTGATTTCTTTATTAGATATAAGGTTGTCTTTGAAAAAGAAAATAAAAATAAGGAGGCAAACTAAATGAATTTATTTGTAGGTTTTTTGGCTGCAGCCATTGTAGCGGGTACTCCTATACTTTTTGCTACCCTAGGTGAGATTTTAACTGAAAAGGCAGGACTTTTGAATCTTGGCGTTGAAGGAATGATGCTCATGGGTGCCGTTATTGGATTTATAGTAGGACTAAAAACAGGAAGTCCAATATTAGCTCTTTTAGGAGCCGCTTTTGCAGGTGCTGCGGGTGCTTTAATATACGGGTTTTTAACAATTAGCTTGAGAGCAAATCAAGTTGTTACAGGACTTACATTAACTATATTTGGTACAGGTTTTTCTTCGCTAATGGGAAAATCTCTAATGGGAGAAGTTGTACCTGAAACTCTAAAAACGTTTTTTAGAACATTGCCTATACCAGGTTTATCAAAAATACCGTTTTTAGGTAATGTATTTTTTAGCCAAAATATATTTGTATATCTTGGGTATTTATTAGCTATAATAATAGGCATATATTTTTATAATACTAGAAAAGGGCTTAATCTAAGGTCTGTTGGAGAAAATCCTAAATGTGCAGATGCAGCAAGTATAGATGTAATGTTATATAAGTATGTGCATGTACTGTTAGGCGGGGCTCTGTGCGGGCTAGGAGGAGCATATTTATCTTTAGTTTATATTCCATCATGGCAAGAGAATGTAACAGCAGGTCGAGGATGGATAGCAGTTGCTTTAGTAATATTTGCGGCATGGAATCCATATAAAGCACTTTTTGGAGCTTATTTATTTGGTGCTTTAGGGATAGTTGCATTTAGATTTACTGTAATTACTGAGTATGTATCTTTGTATTTTATTGACATGCTTCCTTACTTAGTTACTATAGTGATTTTAGTTATGGCATCTATTAATAAAAGTAAAAATGCAGGACCTGCTTCTTTGGGTGAGGCATATTTTAGAGAAGAGAGATAATAAGTTTGACATATAAATTTTCATGTGGTATTATCATTGATAAGTAAATTAAATACTACCTTTAACTTAGTCCAGAGAGACTGAGAAGGAAATGATAACTGATAATATTCATGCATTGAATATGACTACGCTATTTTTATACCTTCTCATCAGAGAAGGTATTTTTATTTATAGTTAATTAAAGATTTTCTGACCACAGGGAAGAAAATCACCTACAATTGTGAATTGTACATTGAATTAAAAATTGCCTTTAAGATAGTACAGAGAGACTAAGAAGGAGTGATAATTATGTTAAAAGGAAGAAGTCTTATTGATCCAATGAATTTTTCAATAGAAGAGATGGAAGAAATATTCTCCCTAGCAGAAGAAATAATTGAAGCACCGGAAGAATTTTCTGATGTGTGTAGAGGTAAATTGTTAGCGACATTATTCTATGAACCTAGTACAAGGACTAGACTTAGTTTTGAAGCAGCGATGCTTAGGCTTGGTGGACAGGTACTTGGATTCTCTGATGCCAATTCTAGTTCAGCTAAAAAGGGAGAATCATTAGGAGATACCATAAGAACTGTAGGGTGTTATGCTGATATTGCAGCTATTAGACATCCTAAAGAAGGTTCAGCCTTAGCGGCATCAATGTATTCAGAAATACCTGTAATTAATGCAGGTGATGGTGGACATCATCATCCAACTCAAACTCTTACAGATTTACTTACAATTCGTCAAACAAAAAAAAGTTTTTCAAATCATACTATTGTTCTTTGTGGAGATTTAAAATTTGGAAGGACAGTACATTCCCTTATAAAAGCTCTATCAAGATATCCTGATAATAAATTCCTTCTTGTTTCACCACAAGAATTAAAAATTCCAGATTATATAAAAAATGAAGTTCTTCGAAAAAAGAATATTGAGTTTAAAGAATTATCAAGTCTTGAAGAAGCAATTAAAGATGGCGATATCCTTTATATGACTAGAGTACAAAGAGAAAGATTTTTTAATGAAGAAGATTATGTGAGGTTAAAAGATAAATATATTTTGACTAATAAAATATTAAAAGATGCAAAGGAAGATATGATTATTTTACATCCATTACCAAGAGTTAACGAAATAGCAGGGGAAGTTGATAAGGACCCAAGGGCAGTTTATTTTAAGCAAGTAAAATACGGTATGTATGCAAGAATGGCTCTTATTATGAAAACTTTGGGGGTGGAATAAATGTTAAATATAGATAGTATTAAAAATGGGCTAGTAATAGACCATATAACAGAAGGAAAGGGTATTGAAATATTCAATTATTTAGGATTAAAGAAGGTGGATTATCCTGTTGCTTTAATTATTAATGCTTGCTCAGGAAAGCTAAAGAAAAAAGATATCATTAAAATAGAAAATAAAATTGATTTAAATCTTGAGATTTTAGGTTTAATAGATTCTAATATAACAATAAATAAGATTGAAAATGAAAAAATCGTAGATAAAATAAAACTGAAATTACCAGAAGAAGTTACAAATATTCTAAAATGTAAAAATCCAAGATGTATAACTACCACTGAGAATAATATTGAACATAAATTTTACTTAGGAGATAGAGAAGAAAAAAAATACAGATGTGTATATTGTGATGCCCTTTATGAATTTAACTCTGAGGGGGAGATATAATGAATTTACTGATTGAAAATGTTAGAGTTGTTGATAGTTTCATTGATTTTCTAGGATGTGTTTATATAGAGAATGGAATAATCAAAGAAGTTATAGAAGGTGAGCACGAGTATGCTAAAAATAAAGATTGTGAAGTATTAGATGGTAAAGGGAAAGTTTTAATGCCTTCATTTATCGATATGCATGCCCACTTTAGAGAACCAGGATATGAATATAAAGAAGATTTGGAAAGTGGTTCTAAAGCTGCAGTTAAGGGTGGGTATACATTTGCTAATTTAATGGCAAATACAAAGCCAGTTTGTTCATCCAATGAAGTTTTAGAAGAAATTTATAATAAGAATAGAAAAGTTGGTTTAATAGATATTCATCAATGTGTGTCTATAACAAAAGACTTTGATGGTAAATGTAGTGATCATTTACTGAACATCGATAAAAAGGTTAAATTTATTTCTGATGATGGAAAAGGTACTGAGGATAATTTAGTTATGTATAAAGCTATGGAATTGGCTAAAGAAAAAGATTTAACTATAATTTCTCATGCAGAATTTCATGATTTTGTGCCGATAGATACTAAAATATCGGAAGATTTGATGACAATAAGAGATGTATATTTAGCTAAAAAAATCGGATGTAAATTACATATGGCACATGTTAGTACAAAAGATTCAATGGAAGCAATTATTAATGCAAAAAAAGCTGGTGCAAAAGTCACGTGCGAAGTAATGCCACACCATTTAATTGAAGAAGTGGATAGAAGTTATAGAGTAAATCCACCTATAAGAGATAAAGAAGATGTTGAATTTATTAGAAAAGCTATTAAAGATGATGTGGTAGACGTTATAGCTACAGACCATGCACCTCATTCCAACGAAGATAAATTAAAAGGTTCTCCAGGGATATCAGGAATAGAGACATCTTTTCAATTATGCTATACAGCTTTAGTCAAAAATAGTTTTATCACTTTAAATAAGTTATCTCAGTTAATGTCATACAATCCAGCGAGACTTATGGAAGTTAATAAAGGACTTATTGAAAAAGGATTTGAAGCAGATTTAGTTTTAGTTGATTTAGATAAACAGAGCATGATAAATAGCGAAAACTTTGCATCAAAAGGCAAAAACACTCCATTTAATGGAACAGAAGTTTTTGGAGAAGTGATTATGACTTTAAGAAAAGGTCAAATTGTTTATAGAAAACAGTAACTTTATATAAAAATAATTTGCAATTAAGGTTGATTATTAGATATACAACTTCAACTATAAATCTATGCAATTCCAAAACTCACAAAAGTCTGAGATGTTGGACTTGGGTAGATTGCCTTTCAGTAATATATAGCTTAAGTAACGTAAAATTTTTTAAATTAAATAAAAGTTTCTCTGACGAAGGAAGAGAAACATCATCAATTGTGCATTGTGAATTGTGCATTGTGCATTGAATTAAAAGGGGTGTTTAAACAATGATAATAGATAAATTATATGAAAGAGTAGAGAAAAAAGGAAATGTATGTGTAGGACTTGATACTGCTTTAGATTATATACCAGAAGAATTTTCTAATAAGTTTAGTACTGTAAGTGATAAAATATTTTCTTTCAATAAAGAAATAATAGATGCAACAGAGGATTTAGCAGCAATTTTTAAAGTTCAAATTGCTTACTATGAAGCTATAGGGTTACAAGGTATGGATGCTTATGCAAGGACTTTAGAATATTTAAGAAAAAAAGATAATTTAATCATTGCTGATGTAAAAAGAGGAGATATATCAAAGACAGCCCAGATGTATGCAAAAGCACATTTTACAGGAGAATTTGAGGCTGATTTTATGACAATAAGTCCTTATATGGGAATGGATAGTATAGAACCATATAGTGAGTACATGGCTAAAAAAGAAAAAGGTTTATTTGTTTTAGTTAAGACTTCTAATAGTGGATCAGCAGATTTTCAATATAAAAAGAATAAGGAAGATAAATATTTTTATGAGGTTATCGGAGAAAAAGTTGAAGAGTTCGGAAAAGAATATTTAGGTAGTTGTGGATATAGTTCAGTTGGTGGAGTTGTAGGGTGTACAAATTCATTAGATGCAAAAGCTATAAGAGAAAAGTTGAAAGGAACATATTTCTTGATACCTGGCTATGGTGCTCAAGGTGGAAAGGGAGAAGACATAAAAAGTTATCTAGAGTGTGGTAATGGTGGTATTGTAAATTCATCTAGAGGGATTTTACTTTCATATAAAAAAGAAAAAGATGGAGAAAAAAGATTTGCCCAGTGTGCAAGAGAGGCAGTAATTAAGATGAGGGATGATATAAATAGTTTCAAAGGAGAGAAATAGATGATTTGCACAACAGAGAAGATAATTGATAATATAAAAAAAGCAGATGGTATATATCAGTTAACTATAGAAGGTAAATTTGAAGGAAAACCGGGACAGTTTTATATGCTAAAGGGCTGTGGGAATGATAAATTGCTACCTAGACCAATAAGCATATATGATATAAAGGAAGAATCAATTTCTTTTCTTTATGCTACATTAGGAGATGGAACAAAGGAACTTGCTTGTCTTCATAAAGGAGATTCTCTTCAGATAATGGGGCCACTTGGTAATTCTTTTGATGAGAAATACGGAGAAAAAATTGCAATAGTAGCAGGTGGTATAGGAATTGCCCCTATAAATTATCTTACAAAAAAATTAAAAGCATCACAAATAGATGTGTATGCAGGTTTTAGAAACTATACTTATGGATTAGAAGAAATAGAGAAACAGGTAGATAACTTGATTATTTCAACAGAAGATGGAAGTATAGGTAACAAGGGATATGTAACAGATTATTTTCAGCCACAAAAATATGATACTGTACTTTGTTGTGGACCTGAAATTATGATGAACAAAGTTATTAAAATGTGTATAGAAAAGGATGTTGATGTTTTTGTTTCTACAGAAAAGAGAATGGCTTGTGGTATAGGAGCGTGTCTAGTTTGCACTTGTAAAACAAAAGAAGGCAATAAGAGAACTTGTATAGAAGGTCCAGTTTTTAATGGAAAGGATTTGGTGCTAAATGACTGAAGTTAATATAGGTGGCGTAAAATTAAAAAATCCAGTAATTGCAGCTTCAGGAACATTTGGATTTGGAGATGAATATAATCAATTTTATGATGTTGGTATACTAGGAGGTATTTCTTCTAAAGGTCTTACCATTAAGAAAAAAGAAGGAAATGATGGCATTAGAATTTATGAAACTAAGAGTGGAATAATGAATTCCGTTGGACTTCAAAATCCAGGAGTAGAAAGCTTTATAAAAAAAGAACTTCAAACTATGAAAAAGTTTAATACGGCTGTAATTGCAAATTTAGGCGGAGGAACAATTGAAGACTATATAGAAGGCGTAAAACTTCTTAATGAAGTTGATATAGATATTTTGGAACTGAATATTTCTTGTCCTAATGTAAAACATGGTGGTATGGCTTTTGGTATAAAAGAAGATATTGCTTTTGAAGCTGTCAAGGAAGTAAGAAAAGTTTGTACTAAACCACTAATGGTAAAGTTGTCACCTAATGCTGAAAATATAGTAAAGATGGCAGAAAAATGTTGCGAAGCAGGGGCTGATAGTATATCATTAGTTAACACTTTCAATGCTCTTGCAATTGATATAAAAAAGAGAAAAGCAATTTTTAATAATAAAACAGCAGGCCTCTCTGGACCAGCTATAAAACCAATAGCTTTAAGAATGGTTTATGAAGTTTGCAAAGCTGTCAATGTTCCTGTAGTAGGAATGGGTGGCATTATGAATTGGAAGGATGCCATAGAGTTCATAATGGCTGGTGCTGAAGCAATACAAGTTGGAACAGCAAATTTTTCAAATCCTTATGCAGCAAAAGAAATTGTAGAAGGAATTGAGAAGTATATGCAAGATGAAGGAATAAAAGACCTAAATGAAATAAGAGGAATTGTATAATGGAGTGAAGTGTGAAGTGTGAAGTGTGAAGTGTGAAGTGTGAAGTGTGAAGTGTGAAGTGTGAAGTGTGAAGTGTGAAGTGTTGAATTTGCAATTTGCAATTTGCAATTTGCAATTAGCAATTGTGGTTGATTTTCTTCCCTTTGGTCAGAAAATCTTTGAATTAAGTGCTCGTTTTAGCGTTGCTAAAACATTGCTGGTTTAATAGAATAGGCTAAGTAAATAATTAATCAATTAAGCAATTAATAAATTAATCAATTAATAAATTAATCAATTAAAATAAAGATTCTCGACCAACGGGAGAGAATCATCCTTAATTGTGCATTGTGCATTGTACATTGTGCATTGTGCATTAATCACTTAAATTGTACATTAATCAATTAAAAGGGGGTATTATTGTGGAAAATATTAATGTTTTAGAAATTTTAAAAGAAAGTGAAGCTTTACTAGAGGGGCATTTTTTATTGTCATCTGGGAAACATAGTAATAGATATTGTCAATGTGCTAAACTACTTCAGTATGGAGACAAAGCTGAGAAAGTTGTTAGTGTAATTAAAGATAAATTAGTATCAGTAGAAGTTGATTTGGTTGTTGGGCCTGCTATGGGTGGAATTGTGGTTGCATATGAGCTTGGAAAACAACTTGGAGTGCCTGCAATATTTACTGAAAGAGTAGATGGAGAGATGACATTAAGAAGAGGCTTTGAAATAAAAGAGGGGCAAAAGGTTTTAATAGTTGAAGATGTTGTGACTACAGGTAAATCTTCATTAGAAACAGCAAAAGTTATTGAAAGTTTTGGGGCTGAGGTAATAGGAATATGTTGTATAGTTGATAGAAAAAGTAGTGTTGTTGACTTACCTATATACAGTTCATTAGAATTAGAAATTGAAAGTTTTGATAAACATGAATGTCCTTTATGTAAAGCTGGAATTGAATACATAAAACCAGGCAGTAGAAATATAAAATAGTTGAAAAAAGTAGGAGTTTATACTCCTACTTCTGTACGTAAAATTGTTTCTAGTTCTTTGCAACGTTCTTTATCCATAGCTGGCGTTGATTTGAGTTTGTAATCATATTTTAATATATCATATTTATTTTCGCCTAATTGATGATAAGGAAGTAATTCGATTTTTTCTACATTTTTAATAGTCTTTATTATGTTAGCGAGTTTCAGTATATGTTCTTCTGAATCGGTTAAATTTGGAACTACAACATGGCGTATCCATACTTTAGTGTTAGATTCATTTAAAGAAATAATAAAATTATCTAATAGTTTTTTATTAACACCTGTTAGAGATTTAAAATCTTCATCTGTGATGTGTTTTATGTCAAGTAAAACAAGATCTGTATATTTTAAAATTTCTTTGTGGTGGTTATAACCACACCCGGATGTGTCGATAACAGTATGAATATTATTTTCTTTGCAAAGTTTTAAACATTCTATAAGAAATTCTGGTTGCATTAGTGGTTCACCACCAGAGAATGTTACCCCACCACCGTTTTTGAAATAAGATTTATATCTTAAAATCTTTTTTATAAGTTCTTGTGGGGTAGTTTCGAAGCCTTCGTTAAATTTCCAGGTATCTGGGTTATGACAATAGGAACATCGTAGATTGCAACCTTGAAGAAATACTACATTTCTTATTCCAGGACCATCAAGAAGGCCCATACTTTCAAAAGAGTGAATTCTGCCTTTTATCATTGGAAAACCTGCTTTCATATGGATTTGAGTTTATCTATAAAAAATGTATTTTTTAATATAAACTTTTGTAATGAAACTTTAAATTCTTCTAAATTAGAAGTAGTATTAGAATTTTAACACTAAAGAGAGAAAATATCAATTCGTATTGACAAGGTAAAAATTAAATGATAGTCTATGTATAAATATAAAAATTAATGTATAAATATAAATTGAATAAATTAAATAGATCAATTTAATTAATTGAAACAGTAAAAATATGCAAGTGGATTTAGGAGGTATTGATATTGAAAGCATTTTTATATCTTGAAGATGGAACATTATTAATAGGAAAAGGTTTTGGGGCTACAGGGACTGCAGTGGGTGAAATTGTTTTTAATACTTCTATGACAGGATATCAAGAAATATTAACAGACCCATCTTATGCGGGGCAAATAATAAATATGACTTACCCTTTAATCGGCAATTATGGTGTGAATAAATATGAAGTGGAATCTAATGACATTCATGCTAAGGGATTTATAGTAAAAACATTATGCAATAGTCCATCAAACTATCTAAATGAAGGTTCATTAGATAGCTTTTTAAAAGAAAACAATATTGTAGGAATAAGTGGCATAGATACTAGAAAAATAACCCGTAAAATAAGAAATAGCGGTACGATGAAATGTGTTATTTCAACGGAAGAAATGTCTAATATGGACATTATAAGTATCATTGATAATACTGAAATTGATAAATATGTAGTTGATAAAGTTAGTACTAAAGAAGTAATCCATATAGAAGGGCATGGACCCAAAATTGTTGTTATGGATTTTGGTTCAAAAAAGAATATAATTAGAAATTTAAAAGATAGAAATTGTGATATATATATTATGCCCTATAATTCAACCTTTGATGAAATTAAAAAAATAAATCCAGATGGAGTGCTACTCAGTAATGGACCTGGAGACCCTAAGGATATTATAGAAGTTACAGAAGTTATTAGTGAAATTATAAAGATTTATCCTACCTTTGGGATTTGTTTAGGACATCAGCTTTTAGCTTTAGCAGTAGGAGCTGATACATATAAAATGAAATTTGGACATAGAGGCGGCAATCATGGAATTATTGATCTTGATTTAGATAGAGCTTCTATAACTTCTCAAAATCATGGATATGCAGTATCTAGTGAGAGCTTGGAAAATACTGATATGATAATCACACATAGGAATTTAAATGATGATACAGTAGAAGGAATGAAACATAAAACATTGCCGGTTTATTCAGTGCAATTTCATCCAGAAGGAGCACCAGGACCAACAGACTCAGCATACCTTTTTGATAAGTTGATGAATCTTGTAAAATAATACTAGTGTAATAATAGGAGGAAATAAGATGCCATTAGATAAAAGTTTAAAAAAAGTTATGATACTAGGTTCGGGACCTATAATTATTGGTCAAGCGGCTGAATTTGATTATTCAGGTACACAAGCTTGTAAAGCTATAAAAGAAGAAGGAATAGAGACTGTTCTTGTAAATAGTAATCCAGCAACAATTATGACAGATTTTAATATGGCAGATAAGGTATATATAGAGCCATTAACTGTTGAATGTGTTGGCAAAATTATTGAACAAGAAAAGCCTGATGGAATTCTTGCGGGATTTGGAGGTCAAACAGCTCTTAATATTGCCATGGAATTAGATGAAAAAGGAATTCTTACAGAAAATAATGTAAAACTTCTTGGAATTAATAATGAAGCAATAAAAAAAGCAGAAGATAGAGATGAATTTAAAGAACTGATGCTAGAAATTGGAGAGCCTATTCCCCATAGTACAATAGCAACTAATATGGATGAATGTATAGATTTTGTAGGAAAAGTTGGATTACCTATGATTATCAGACCTGCATATACATTAGGAGGAACTGGTGGTGGCATAGCTGAAACCATGGAAGAATATTTAGAAATTTGCGAGAGAGGACTACATATGAGTCCTATAACTCAAATCCTAGTAGAAAAAAGTGTTGCAGGTTGGAAAGAACTTGAATATGAGGTTATGAGAGATGCTAAAGACAATTGTATTATAGTATGTAATATGGAGAATATAGACCCTGTTGGAGTTCATACAGGAGATAGTATAGTAGTAGCTCCTTCTCAAACTTTAAGGGATACTGAGTACCATATGCTTAGAAAATCTGCTCTTAAGATAATAAGAAGTTTGAAAATTGAAGGTGGATGTAATATTCAATTTGCACTAGATCCTAAGAGTAGTGATTATATTGTAATTGAAGTTAATCCAAGAGTTAGTCGTTCTTCAGCATTAGCATCTAAGGCAGCGGGATATCCTATTTCAAAGATAGCAGCAAAGATAGCTATAGGATATAGTTTAGATGAGCTTAAAAACTATGTTACGCAGAATTCAAGTGCATGTTTTGAACCAGCATTAGACTATATAGTAGTAAAAATTCCTAAATGGCCATTTAATAAATTTGTAACAGCTGAAAGAAAATTAGGAACACAGATGAAGGCTACTGGAGAGGCTATGGCTATAGATAGAAGTTTTGAAAGTGCATTTTTAAAAGCACTCACTTGTCTTGAAAGTAAACTAATTGGTTTGAATTTGGATTATATTACTGAAATGAATGATGATGAATTAATAAAAAAGATTAAAAAGCAAGATGATGATAGAATATTTGCAGTATCAGAAGCACTTAGAAGAGGAATTACGCAAGAAGAAATTCATAACTTGACCTCAATAGATATGTGGTTTTTAGATGGTTTTAATAATATAGTGCAAGTAGAGAAAAAATTGCAAAGTAAATTTATTGATGACGAACTAATAGCAGAAGCTTGTAGTATGGGATTTACTAATGAGCAAATTAGCACACTTTCTAATATAGATGTTAAAAAAATAGAGATATTTAGAAAACTAAAAAAGATTTATCCTGTTTATAAAATAGTTGATACTTGTAGCGGAGAATTTGAGGCTGTTACACCATATTATTATTCATGTTATGATGACGAAGATGAAAATATAATTTCAGAAAACGAGAAGATATTAGTTGTAGGTTCAGGACCTATTAGAATAGGCCAAGGAATTGAATTTGATTATTGCTGTGTACACGGAGCGTGGGCAATAAAAGAAGCTGGTTATCAATCTATTATAATGAATAATAACCCTGAAACTGTAAGTACAGATTTTGATACCGCTGATAAATTGTATTTTGAATCGCTTTATATTGATGATGTTATGAATGTAGTAAATACTGAAAAACCTAAAGGCGTAATATTGCAATTTGGTGGTCAAACTGCAATAAATTTAGCTAAAAAGTTAGAAGATAGGAAAGTGAAAATTTTAGGAACTAGTTTTAACTCTATCGATTTAGCAGAAGATAGAGAGAAATTTAGTAATTTGCTAGAACAACTTGAAATTAAAAGCCCATCTGGAGCTGCTGTATATAACGTTGAGTCAGCATATGATGTTGTTGATAAATTAGGATATCCTGTTGTAGTTAGACCTTCTTATGTAATTGGTGGAAGAGGTATGGAGATTGTTTATGATAAAGAAGCCCTTACTAGGTATATGACAGAGGCAGTAAAAGCATCAGAAGAACATCCTGTTTTGATTGATAAATATGTAAGAGGAGTAGAGATAGAAGTCGATGCAATTAGTGATGGAGAAGATATTCTTATCCCGGGAATTATGGAACATGTAGAGAGAACAGGCGTACACTCAGGAGATAGTATTACAATATACCCAGAGGTTACTCTTTCAGATGAAGTAGTAGATAAACTAGTTAAAAATACTAAAAAAATTGCCAAAGCATTAAAAACAGTTGGATTAATGAATATTCAATATGTATTTGATGGTGAAGAAGTCTATGTAATTGAAGTAAATCCTAGGGCATCAAGAACAGTACCTATATTAAGTAAAGTAACTGGAGTACCGATGGTTAAACTAGCAGTTGAAGTAATGTTAGGTAAAAAATTAATAGATGCTGGATATGGTATAGGACTAAGAAAAGAAAAGAAATTACATGCAGTGAAGTTCCCTGTATTTTCAAATGAAAAATTAGAAAATGTAGATATATATTTAGGACCTGAAATGAAATCTACAGGTGAAGTTTTAGGCGTTGACAAAGATCTAGATGGGGCTATATTAAAAGGATTTTTAGGGGCAGGGTTTAAATTTTATGATGGCGGAACGTTATATGTATCATTGAAGGATGTAGATAAAGAAGAGGGAATTGAAACAGTAAGGGAATATTATAATAATAACTATAAAAAAATATACGCATCTAAAAATACAGGTGAAGTACTTGAAAAAGCAGGGATTCCTTGTGAAATAATTTCTATAGAGAAGCTATTTAAATTACTTTCTAAGGGAGAAATTTCATTAATTATTAATACGCCGACTAAAGGTAATATCGTTGGTACAAATGGATTTAAAATAAGAAGAAAAGCAGCAGAAAATAAAACAATAACTTTTACATGTATTGATACAGCCAATTTATATTTAAGAGCTAATAGCCATTTTAAAGAAAATAAAGAATTGAATTTTTATGCCTTAAATGAATTTTTCAACTAATTTCATACGAATGGTGACTAAAACAATAATAATTACTGGAAATAAGAAATAAATAACGGAAAAACATAAAAAAAGTCTTGAAAACTTTGAAATTTCAGGGCTTTTTTTGTATAATAACAATGTGAGTCATAAAAAATTAAGTGAATATAGAGATTATTTAGTGATTGTTTTGTTGATTTATTAGTTTTGGAGGGGATTTGATGGCGAAACCTAGTATGTTTAGTAAAGATTATGATAAAAAAATGAGAAAAATAAAAAAAAGAAGAAGATTTTCTATTGTTACAATATTAATTATTGCTTTATTTTCTGTTTTGCTTTTCAAAGGTAATATTGGAAATACAATTAGCAGTGTATTTACTTCAAATGTAGTTAACAATGACAAAGAGGCTGATTCTAATGAAGGCGTTGTAGTAGAAAATAAAGACGTAGCTCAACAAGACACGAGTCAGAAAGAAAGCGATCAATCAGAAATGAATCAACCAGATGCAAATCAACCAGAAAATACAAATGAAGAAAATGTTCCAGAAGAATTGGCACAACCTGAAATAACTAATATAGAGAAAAAAATAATTACTTTATCTAATAATGGAGAAGTTATAGTTTCTATTAAAACGGATAATGAAGTTAAAACAATAGAAGCAATTGAAGGTGTAGATTTACAGTATAGTATTAATGCTGGTAAACAAAAGGCAGTTTTATTAGATAAAGATACTAGTCGATTGCTACTAATAGATACATTTGGAACTGTAACAGATATAACAAATCCGCAATATGTATCATCTAGTAAAAAGGTTTATACAAAGGAGGATAGATTAAAAACTGATCCAGAGTATATTTGGGTGACACAGCCGGTATTTTTAAACGATAATACAGTAGTGTATTTAAGCAATTTACCTTGGTTTAATAAAAATGGTAGATTATATCTTTGGCAGTATACAATTGATTCAGGAAAACACATATCTAAAGATACTTATAATGGTATGACAATAACTTATGGTCAGATTACTGAAAATGGACTTGAATTAAACATAGATGGAGAAGTTAAGTATTTAAAATAAATATAAATTAAATAAAAATACATTATACAATAATTGAATAATTAAACAAAGTGAAGTATCATACAATATGGGGAGTAAACTTTTCCTATTTTATTGGATGATACTTTTGTTGTGTTATAGTAATGTATATCTTATGCTACGCAAAATTGACTATTAAATTAAAGATTTTCTGACCAAAGGGAAGAAAATCATCCACAATTGTGCATTGTGCATTGTGCATTGGTATTAGTATTTGCACTGTGAAATGTGAAATGTGAACTGTGAAATGATAATATATTGAGGTGATTATATGAAAATAGGTATGTCTTCAGCTTGCTTTTATCCAGACATGGATGTTGAAGATTCTGTGGAAAAAATGAAGAATTTAGGATTTGATTGTGGAGAACTTTTTATAAATAGTCCAAGTGAATTTAATGACAAGTTTGCAAATATTCTTTTAGAAAAGATTAATGAGCATAACTTTAAAGTAGTATCAATTCATGGCTTTTCATCTTTTTTTGAACCTTTTATGTTTAGCAAATATAAAAGGCGAAGAGATGATATGATGAAATATTTTTCGGATTTATGTAAACTTGGGAAAAAAATCGGCGCAGATTCATATACATTCCATGGTATGAGACTAGTAGATAGAAATGTACTATCACTGCCAGAAATTATTGATAGATACAATGAGATTTCATATATTGCTGCTGAGAATGGTATCAAATTTTCACAGGAAAATGTATCTTGGTGCATTTCTTCAGATTTGAATTTTATTGGCGAACTAAAAGAGAAAATTGAGAATCCGTTATATTTTACATTAGATTTAAAACAGGCTAATAAAGCAAGGAAAAACCCAATAGATTATATAAAAGTAATGGGTGATAAATTAGTGAACTTCCATATAAATGATTACGATGATGAAAATGTTTGTTTGCTTCCTGGTAATGGGGCAGTCAACTATAATGAGATTTTTTCTGAACTTAAAAAAGTTAATTATAATGGAGAAGCTATTATAGAAGTTTACAGAAATAACTATGAAAATTATGTTGAATTGAGTAAGTGTAAAGACTATTTAGAGAAGATACATCACTCTTTATAAATAATATAATATAACTTGACAAAAAAACTTGAATAATTACTGTAAATACTAAAGAAGGTATGTTATAATGTTAGAAGTCAAAAAATAAGATGATCGGTAGTAGGAGGATATAAATATGAACACTAATTTAGAAAAAGTAGAGAATAATATTGTAAAGTTAGAAATAACAGTTGAGAAAGCTGATTTTGATGAAGCTATGAAAAAATCTTATAAAAAGAATGTTAAAAGATTTAATATACCTGGTTTCAGAAAAGGTAAAGCACCTATGCAAATAATAAAAAGACATTATGGTGAAGGGGTATTTTATGAGGATGCAGTAAACTTTTGCATTGATGATACATATCCAAATGCAGTTAAAGATAATAATTTAGAGCCTGTAGATTCTCCTAAAATTGATATAGTTCAATTAGAAGAAGGAAAAGATTTAATTTATTCAGCAGAAATAGTTGTAAAACCAGAAGTTACCCTTAATGAATACAAGGGTGTTGAAGTTAAAAAAGTTAGCTATGTGGTAACTGATGAAGATATCGAAAAGGAATTATTAGCATTACAAGAGAAAAATGCAAGAATTTTCGTTAAAGAAGATGCTCCAATAGAAAAAGGCGATACTGCTATTATAGATTTTAAAGGATTTATAGAAGAAGAGGCTTTTGAAGGTGGAGAAGGGACCGATTTTGAATTAGTTATTGGCTCAGGTTCTTTTATCGATAATTTTGAAGATCAATTGATTGGAGTTAAAACAGGAGAAAAAGTTGAAGTAAAAGTAACATTCCCTGAAAATTACGGACAAGAAACATTAAATGGAAAAGAAGCAAAGTTTGATGTTGAAATCAAAGAAGTTAAAGGAAAAGAATTACCTGAATTAAATGATGAATTAGCTGATGATTCTTCAGAATTCGAAACTCTTGAAGAATTAAAACAAGATATTAGAAGTAAAAAAGAAGAAGAAAATAAAAATAAAGAAAAACAAGAATATGAAGAAGCAGTAATTGATGCAGTAACAAATAATGCTGAAGTTGACATTCCAGAAGTTATGATTAATTCAGAAATTGATTATATGATAAAAGATTTTGAACAAAGATTAAGCTATCAAGGAATGGATTTACCAACGTATTTACAATACACTAATTCTACAGAAGAAAGCTTAAGAGCAATGATGAAAGAAACAGCTGAAAAGAAAGTAAGAAGTGGGCTTGTACTTGAAGCTATTTCCAAAGCTGAGACCATTGAAGTTACTGAAGAAGAGTTAAAAGAAAGAGCTAAAGAAATGGCAAAACAATATACTGCAGGAAAAGAAGAAGAAGAAGTAAACAAAATGGTAGATTTATTAATGAATATGCAAAAAGATGCTTTAGAGAGTAGTATAGTAAGTGAAAAAGTAATAAATTTCTTAGTAGAAGAAGCTAAAGAAATTGCTTAATTAGAATAAAGTAAATTGCATATACAGCTATAAAATAATTGCCAGACTGAATCTGGCAATTATTTTATAAAATTTCAAGTTACAAAATTAGTAAATTAAGAATATCTTATTAAATAATAGGTGATAATTAAGAAGAAGAGTGGTATATTATTAATAAAAGGATAATTATAGAATAGGAGGGTTTTGAATGAGTTTGGTACCAGTAGTAGTTGAACAGACTAATAGAGGTGAAAGATCTTATGATATTTATTCTAGATTACTTAAAGATAGAATAATATTTTTAGGAGAAGAAGTTAATGATGTAACAGCTGGATTAATTATTGCTCAGCTGCTATTCTTAGAAGCAGATGATCCTGACAAGGATATATACTTGTATATAAATAGCCCAGGTGGTTCTATTACATCAGGAATGGGAATATATGATACAATTCAATATATAAAACCTGATGTTTCTACGATTTGTGTAGGAATGGCAGCATCTATGGGAGCTTTCTTACTTGCAGCAGGAGCAAAAGGAAAGAGATTTGCTTTGCCAAATAGTGAAATTATGATTCATCAGCCATTAGGTGGTTTCCAAGGGCAAGCAACTGATATAGATATACATGCTAAGAGAATTGTTAGAATGAAAGATAAGTTAAATGGGATATTAAGTGAAAGAACAGACCAACCATTAGATAAAATAAAAAAAGATGTAGAAAGAGATTATTTTATGGAGGCTCAAGAAGCAAAAGAATATGGGCTTATAGACGAAGTTATAATTTCTAGAAAGTAATTTACCTAGTGAGGTGTAATAATGGCAAAATACGATGATAAAAAGCAGTTAAAATGTTCATTTTGTGGTAAAACCCAAGAGCAAGTTAGAAGATTAATAGCTGGACCAGGTGTATATATTTGTGATGAGTGTATAGAATTATGCTCAGAGATTATTGCAGATGAATTTGAAGATACTGTAGATTTTGAAACAGAAACGCTACCAAGACCTATTGATATAAAAGAGTATTTAGACCAGTATGTAATAGGTCAAGATGAAGCAAAAAAATCACTTTCAGTTGCAGTATATAATCACTATAAAAGAATAAATTCAAATGTTAAACTTGAAGATGTAGAACTTCAAAAAAGTAATATACTGCTTTTGGGACCTACAGGGTCAGGTAAAACATTATTAGCGCAGACTTTAGCGAAATTTTTAAATGTACCATTTGCAATAGCTGATGCGACTACTCTTACAGAAGCAGGATATGTTGGCGAAGATGTAGAAAATATACTTTTAAAGTTAATTCAAAATGCAGACTATGATATAGAGAAAGCTGAAAGAGGAATTATCTATATTGATGAAATTGATAAAATAGCTAGAAAAACAGATAATCCATCTATTACAAGAGATGTATCTGGTGAAGGAGTTCAACAAGCTCTTTTAAAGATATTAGAAGGAACTATTTCTTCAGTACCTCCTCAAGGTGGAAGAAAACATCCACACCAAGAATTTATACAGATTAATACTGCAAATATACTCTTTATTTGCGGAGGTGCATTTGATGGTGTTGATAAAATAATAGAAAAAAGAACAAGAAATTCTAGTCTTGGATTTGGAGCAAGTATTCAATCAAAAGATGAGAAGGATGTTGGCATATTACTAAAAGATATTATTCCAAGTGATTTGTTGAAATTTGGTTTAATTCCAGAATTTATTGGAAGGGTGCCTATTGTTGTAACATTGAATTCACTTGATAAAGATGCTTTAGTACAAATACTTGAAGAACCTAAAAATTCTTTGGTTAAGCAATATAAAAAGTTACTATTGATGGATGATGTTGAGCTAGAATTCAATAATGAAGCTCTTTTAGCTATAGCAGAAAAGGCTATTGGTAGAAAAACTGGAGCTAGGGGTCTTAGGACAATTATTGAAGAAGTGATGAGAGATATTATGTATGATATCCCTTCAAATGAGAAAATAATCAAAGTAAAAATTAATAAAGAAACTATTGACAATAAAGAACCAGAGTTAGTTTTTACTGATGAAGAAAAAAGACCAAAAATAAACTCTAAAAAAAGAAAATCTAAGCCAAGAGGAACAGAGACAGCTTAAACACCGAATATTTCGGTGTTTTTTTATTTTCAGGAAAAAATCTTTCTACAGTTAAATGGAATAAATTATAAAATAATGTACATAATACAAAAGTGAGATAATATGTAGGGAGGGGTTATTATGATTGCTTCTGTATTGGCTATTGCGAATTTGGTGTTTTCTTCTATTATTGCTTTGTATTTTTTTAATGCTTTAAAACAAAACAAGAGCAATAAAGTAATAGTAAATAATGATTCTAAAAAAAAGATAGAAAAATTAAAAGAAATGGAAATGCTAAACCTGAGTGAACCATTATCTGAGAAAAGTAGACCTTCAAGTTTTGATGAAGTTATAGGTCAAGAAAATGGTATAAAAGCTTTAAAAGCAGCTCTTTGTGGACCAAATCCACAACATGTCTTAATATATGGACCACCTGGCGTAGGAAAAACAGCTGCCGCTAGATTAGTTTTAGATTATGCAAAGAAAAATCAAGGTTCAGCATTTTCGGATAAAGCAAAATTTATTGAAATAGACGCTACTACTGTACGATTTGATGAGAGAAGTATTGCTGATCCTTTAATAGGATCTGTCCATGATCCTATATATCAAGGGGCTGGCCAATTAGGAATTATGGGTATTCCACAACCTAAGCCAGGTGCAGTTACTAAAGCTCACGGAGGTATATTGTTTATTGATGAAATTGGTGAATTACATCCTATTGAGACTAATAAGTTATTAAAAGTTATGGAAGATAGAAAAGTCTTTCTTGAGAGTGCTTATTATAATTCGGATGATAAAGATATACCATTGTATATAAAAGAAGTATTTGATAAAGGGTTACCTGCTGATTTTAGATTAATTGGTGCTACAACAAAAAGCCCCCAAGAAATTTGCCCTGCCATTCGTTCAAGATGTGTGGAGATATTTTTTAGAAGTCTATCTAGTGATGAGGTACAATCTATAGCTAGTAATGCAGTAAATAAAATAGGTATAAAAATTGAAAAAGATGCAATTGAATTAATAGCTAAATACACTGCTAATGGAAGAGATACTGTAAATTTAATTCAACTTGCTGCAGGAATTGCATTTGGTGATAAGAGAAATGAAATTTTACTAAGTGATATTATGTGGGTTATTGAAAATGGACATTATTCGCAAAGAATTGATAAAAAGATAATGGAAAAACCACAAATAGGATGTGTTAATGGCTTAGCGGTGTATGGTGCTGAACTAGGAACTTTGATTGGAGTTGAGGCGGCTGCTCTAAAAGTTTCACCTGAATGTGGGAAAATAGTTTGTACAGGGATTATTGAACAAGAAGAGATAAAGCAATTTAATAGGAAATCAATATCTAAAAGTACGGCAAGAGCATCTTTAGATAATGTTGAGACTGTGTTGCAAAATATACTAGATATTAATATTAGTAATTATTATGTACACATTAATATGTCAGGTGGATTACCAGTGGATGGACCATCAGCAGGAATAACTATAGCAACTGCCATATATAGTGCTATAAAAAAAATTAAAGTTAACAATAAAGTAGCTATGACTGGAGAAATATCAATTTATGGCAAAGTTAATCCAGTTGGAGGTGTAAATGCAAAAATAAAAGCTGCTTATGAAGCAGGTGCAGAGCTAGTTATTATTCCTCATGAAAATTGGAATAGCCAGTTGAATATTGATAATAAAATAAGAGTTGTACCGGTTAAAAGCATCAATGAAGTATTACAACTAGCATTAATAAAAGAAAATATAACTATTGAAAAAAATACTATTGATGAGCATGATGGAGTACTATCAGCTAAAGCATATACAGATTAGAAGTTATAAATGTAAAAAAGTAGTTATCATATCATTTTTATGGTATAAACAATTGAAAATTTAGCTTTTTATCTGTATAATAGCATAGTATATTTAATTAAAAAAGTTATATAGAAATGAGGGGATTAGATGACTAGAGAAAAAATGAATCTTCCATTAATACCATTAAGAGGTTTGACTATTTTTCCTCAAATGGTAATACATTTTGATGTAGGTAGAGAAAAATCATTAAAAGCATTAGATGAAGCTATGTTAAAAGATCAAAAGATTTTTTTAACTTCTCAAGTAGATGCTAAACTTGAAGAACCTGACGAGAAAGATATTAATGTAATAGGAACGATTTGTAACATAAAACAAATACTTAAGTTACCGAGTGATACTGTTAGGGTTCTTGTTGAAGGAGAAGAGAGAGCGAAACTTATTGCTTATAATATGAAAGAGCCATATCTTGAAGCAGAAGTAGAAGTTATTAATGAAGAGGAGTGCGAAGATTTTACTGAATGTGAAGCAATGATGAGATCAGTAAAAAATTCTTTTGAAGAATACATAAGATTATCAAGCATTTCAGCAACTGAATCCTTTTTAAATATTGATGATATAGATGAACCAGGCGTATTTGCTGATGTTATAAGTTCATATATTAAAATGACAGAAGAATTAAAACAACAGATTTTAGAAGCTACTAATATTATGGATAGATTAGAAAAATTACTTGTAATATTAGAAAGAGAAATTGAAATATTAAAAGTAGAAAGAAAAATCGGACTAAAGGTAAAGAGCCAAATTGATAAATCTCAAAAGGAATATTTTTTGAGGGAAAAAATAAAAGTTATCCAAGAAGAACTTGGAGAACAAGATGAAGATAAACTAGAGATAGAAGAATATAAAAAGAAAATAATAAAAGCAAAGCTTCCTAAAGAGGCAAAGGATAAAGTACTTTATGAATTAAATAGGCTATCTAAAATAGGGTCTTTTTCAGCAGAAGGTGGAGTTATTAGAACATATCTTGACTGGATTTTAGAACTTCCTTGGAACAAGAAAACAAAGGAAAGTTTAGAACTAGATAAAGTAAGAGAAATTCTTGCATCTGAACACTTTGGATTAGAAGATGTAAAAGAAAGAATAGTTGAATATTTAGCAGTAAAAAAAATAAGTAAAACATTAAAAGGACCAATCCTCTGTCTTGTAGGTCCTCCAGGGGTAGGTAAAACATCAATAGCGAGATCAATTGCAAAAGCTGTGAATAGAAATTTTGTACGAATGTCTTTGGGTGGAGTAAGAGATGAAGCAGAGATAAGAGGACATAGGAAAACTTATGTTGGAGCCATACCTGGTAGAATAATTTATGGTATGAAAAAAGCAAAATCAAATAATCCATTGTTTTTATTAGATGAAATAGATAAAATGAGCAATGATTTTAGGGGAGACCCTGCAGATGCATTATTAGAAGTTTTAGATGCTGAGCAGAATGATACTTTTAGAGACCATTTTTTAGAGCTGGATTTTGATTTATCTCAGGTCATGTTTATTACTACGGCTAATAGGTTAGACACGATACCAAGGCCATTATTAGATAGGATGGAAATAATAGATGTTTCAGGTTATACATACGAAGAAAAATATAATATTGCAAATAATCATTTAATACCAAAACAACTAGAAGAGCATAGTATCAAAGATGATAGGATCACATTTTCAAATAGGGCAATATACTATATTATTGAAAACTATACAAGAGAATCTGGAGTAAGAGGTTTAGAAAGAAAGATAGCTACAGTTATTAGAAAGGCTATTACTGAAATAGTTGAAGAAGATAAAACAAAGGTCAATGTCTCTGTTAATCATGTTAAGAAATATTTAGGAGCAGAAATTTATAGTTATGAAAAAGTTGACAAAGTAGATAAAATTGGGGTAGTAACTGGATTAGCTTGGACTGGGTATGGTGGTGATACACTTCCAGTTGAAGTAATGATAATGTCTGGTAAAGGAAATCTACAACTTACAGGTCAACTTGGAGATGTTATGAAAGAATCTGCTCAAGCTGGATTTACTTTTGTAAGAGCTAATGCAGTTAAATATAATATTGATGAAGATTTCTATAAGAAATTTGATATCCATGTTCATGTTCCTGAAGGAGCTGTTCCCAAAGATGGACCATCAGCTGGAGTGACTATGATAACTGCAATGATTTCTGCATTAAGTGGTAGGAAGATACGGCATGATATAGCTATGACAGGTGAAATAACATTGACAGGAAGAGTGCTGCCAATAGGTGGACTTAAGGAAAAATCTTTAGCAGCTTATAGAGCAGGGATTAATACGATTATTATTCCTAAGGCTAATGAAAAAGATATAGAAAAAATACCAAAATCAATTATAAAAAAAATGAAGATAATAAAAGCAGAAAAAATAGATGAAGTACTAGAATATGCTTTGATAAAGGAGTAAGTGGATGTTAATAAAAAAATCAGAATTTTTAATCTCAGCAGTTAGTCCTTCACAATATCCAACAGATAATAAAACTGAAATTGCATTCGTTGGTAGATCAAATGTAGGGAAATCTTCATTGATAAATACTATATGCAATAGAAAAAAATTAGCAAAAACAAGTGGTAAACCAGGTAAAACTAGACTTATTAATTTTTTTACGATTAATGACCAGTTTTATTTTGTGGATTTGCCTGGATATGGATTTGCTAAAGTGTCTAAGGTTGAAAAAGAAAAATGGGGTAAAATGATTGAAAAATATTTAACTGACAGAATTCCACTTAAAAGAATAATTTTGTTGGTGGATTCAAGACATAAACCAACAAATGACGATATTGCAATGTATGAGTGGATAAAACACTTTGATTATGAAGCTATAATTGTTGCTACGAAAAGTGACAAATTGAAAAAAAGTGAATTAAATAAGAATAAAAAGATTATAAAAGAAACGTTAAATATTAGTAAGGAAGATAGATTAATATTTTTCTCAGCTTTGAAAAAGACTGGAATAGAAGAGATTTTAAATACTTTTGATGAGCTATAAGAATACTTGGACAATAAAATATGAATTTTAAAAACAGGATATTATAATATTCTGTTTTTTTTTTGTGTCAAAAAAAGAATTGCAAGAATAATATATATTAAACCAAAGATGATATAGAGATAATCGAAAAGAGGTGAAAAAATGGATTTATCGCAGATGAGTAATGTAATGTCACTATTGAACGGATTGTCAGGAAGTGGTATTGAAGGAATGTTAGGTGGAGGTGCAAAAGATAACAGTTGCGACTGTGGACAAGGGCATAAAAAACAAAGTTCTTTGTTCCTATTTATCTTAATATTACTTCTATGTTGCAAAGGTAAAAGAGGTTTAGGTGGTTCTAATTGCTATGGTAATTCTTGTGGACTTGGAAACATTTGTGGAATAGGAAACTCTTGTGGAATAGGAAACTCTTGTGGATGTGGCAAATTGAATTGTAATACTAAGTGTCTTGATGATTGCTGTTGCTTGAGAAGTAAAAAAGATAGAAAACGTTGTAAGAAACTCAAGAAGAAAATATCAAAAAGAAAACATGAATGTTGTGGATGTTCACCATGTTATGGATACAGAGGCCAATCAAGTTGCTTTGGAGGAAGTGGCTGTAGTTGGATAATAATCCTTATTGTAATAGGGTTGTTATGCTCTAAAGGTTGTAAAGGTGGCAGAGGAGGAGATTTATCAAGTCTTTTGAATTCACTAGGAGCACAAGATAATGATGAATTTGAAAAAAACACGAATTATGATGATGAGTTTTCAATAGATGCTTAAGGTGGAATAAGAGTAGTTAAACTAAAGCCCAGAAAGGGGAGGTAATTTTATGTCAAAATGTAAAAATAATTGTAGTTGTTGTGGTATTGACCCATGTAAAGTATGCTTGTTTTTATTAATATTATTTAGAGCAGGTATAATTAATCAAAATTCAGGATCAATATTAGTATTTATATTCTTACTATGCTGCGGACAAGGAGCTCAACAAAGTCTTTGCTGCAATAGATAAAAAGTAAATAATAGAATTATAAACTTGATTTAATGATTAACTAAAATTAAATATTAGATGGTAAACAAAAAACCATTGCCCGGAAGGGAGGGTTAAATATGTCAAAAAAATGTGGATATGATACAAATTGTAAATGCGGTGGATTTGACCCATGTAAAGTAGCTTTATTCCTATTAGTTTTATTTAGAGCAGGAATTATATCACCAAATACAGGTATTACGCTTGTGTTATTATTCCTACTTTGCTGTGGAGGAACTAGCTGCGGAAGTATATGTGGTAGATGCTAGATAGTTTAGAAACAGTTGATTAAAATTAGAATACATTAAACGAGGGCCCATGAGAGGGGGAATAGGAATGTCAAGTAGAGACTGTTGTTGTTCTGGAATAAATCCATGCAAAGTAGCTTTGTTCTTAATAATTTTAAAAAGAACAGGGATAATATCTCCTAATACAGGAACATTGTTAGTATATATTTTCTTACTTTGCTGTGGTCAAGGTTCTTCGCAAGGTATCTGCTGTTGTAACAGATAGAAATTATAGGAGGGTAAGATGCCCTCCTATTTATTTGAGGTGATATGAATGTCCAAACATAAACATCATAATAAAAACGTATATGAAGAGGGAAAGAGTTCTTTTGGCGTAGAAAATTTAGGTTCTGTTTTAGGGAATTTTGACTTAAGTAGTATTATGAATTTGCTTTCTAATGTAGATATTAACAAAGTTTTAGAAATAATAGCTAATATTTCATCAAAAGCAAATACCAATATAAATACTAATGGCGGTAACAATAATGGTAGTAATGATATGGTTTCAAGTTTGTTAAAAGTATTTAATTCTTCTATGGGTACAGGGGTAAATAAGGATAATAATCAATATAATGAAATGGAACAAGAAGATTTAGTTAACGATAGCGAAAATAATTTTGAGGATTTTAGAGAATTGATAAGTAAATTTAGTGATTATTATAGTAATTCAAGCAATGAAGAAGAGGATGGTTTTACGTTAGAAAACAACATTATAGATCCAGTTGAAGCTACTACTGAAAGCATAGATATGAGTATAAATATGAGCGCAGATGATGATAATATAATAAACTTGTTAAATGCAATTCAAAGACTTGCAACAGAGGAAGATATAGAAAAAATTCAGATTATAAAAAATAATTTACAAAATATCGAATAGTTTTAACAACAAGTGAATAAAAAGTTTGATAATGGATATATTATATAATGTATGTTGAGAGTAATGAGAAATCATAATTCTCAAATTATGCTAAAACCCCCCATCCCCCTTTATATGACCGCTTTTAGCGGTCATATTTTATGTTTATAACTTGGTTATGCTAATAATTTTATATGCATCATTATCTTTTGAGTATTCGTTTTTAAATATTATGGTGTAAATACAATGAATAAATTTATTGTTATTATATTGGCTTTGCTGTCTTAACATACAGGTGAATTCTATTTCACAAGGAATACCGTCGTTATTTGATTTCAAATCTTTAAAAAAACCATTTTCAAATATATAGGAATTATCATTTGAATTTAAACATTCAAGGGTATTTAAAGATTTTTGATTAATATTTTCTGAAATATTATTTTCTAGATATTTCTGGAATTTTTCTTTATCTTTATTAGTAACTACCGAAATGAATTGTGTAATAGAGTCCTTAATACTTAGTTCTTTATTATAAGTAAAAGGACTTAAACTATCATTTATGTAGACATAATTAGAAAAATTGATACTATCTTTGGAAATTATTCCAGAAATAATTTTAGGAGTTTTATTATTACTTATATCTAAAATTCCAAGAATATTGCCATATTGAGATAGTAAGTTGTTAAAATCATTATCATTAAAAGAAAATATATGTTGTATTGCTTTATTATCACTATTTCCTGCTTGATAAAGAATTTCTGGAATATTATCTCTGTTAATATCAATAAAATTCAATAAGGGTGGCCAATATTCTAATGAATTACCAAAACTATTCAAGTTTTGATGTGGTTCTAAGGAAATGCTATTTTTATTAGTATTTATTATAATTGAATATTTACCTTCATTATTCGTTATTATATTTAAAGTATCTTCATCACCATCACCGGTAAGGTCTAATTTATATGTATTGGTTTCAGAAACAAAAAAGGTATTTGTGAAAGTATCTTTAGTGGTAGTAGTTTTTAAATATACAATGAATAATAGTAAAATAAGTAAAAAAAGTAATGTGTAGATTATATTTCTTTTTTTTATAAATAGAACATTAAATTTCATCTTAATCACCTCTATACATTCTATGATGTATACAGCCAAATTATTTATAAAAATAAAAAAAGGCTTTCGCCTTAATTTAATTAGTTGTTGCAATTTTTGCAAATACCATAGAAATAAACTTGATTAGATAGTATTTCATAATCGGTATAATTTTTTATTGAATCATTTAAACTAGAATAAGAAACACCCATTATATCATCAACTTTTCCACAATGTATACATTGTATATGAGGGTGAGGTTCAACATTTGCATCATATCTAAAATTTCCTTCTCCAACGTTCAATTCTTGAACAAGCTTAACAGAGACTAGAGTTTTAAGAGCTTTATAAACTGTAGCTAAACTCATAGTTGGATAATCCTTTTGTAGGGCTTTGTAAATTGTTTCAGCGGAGGGATGCTCATTAGTAGATTTTAAGTATTTAAAAACTGCAATTCTTTGCGGCGTTAGTTTTAATTTTTTTTCTTTGAATATCTTCGTAATTTCGTTCATTGATACCATCCTTATATTATCCGTCTTCTTATTATTATATAATAAAAGTTATTAGCAGTCAAATATAATAATATTTATTTTTATTAAGATAATAATTTGAGTACTTTAATATAATTGTAAAGAGAGGGGGGATTTTTTGAGAAAAACTTATGTATTAGACACAAATGTTATACTTTATTCTCCACAAGCAATTTATGGATTTGATGATAGTAATGTTATTATTCCAGAGGTAGTGTTAGAAGAATTAGACAATTTTAAGAAGAGTAATAATGAGTTGGGTGCAAATGCTAGAAAAGCTGCTAGATTAATTGATTCACTAAGAAAAAATGGTAAATTAAATGAAGGGGTAAAATTATCTAATGGTTCTATTTTAAGAGTAGAGATGAATCATTATGATGCTAAAATTCCGTTCCTGTGGGATAAAGAAAAAGCGGATAATAGAATTATTCAAGTATGTAAAGGTCTTAAAGAAAAAGGGGAAAATGTTTATTTAATAACTAAGGATATTTTTGAACGAATAAAAGCTGATACAGTAGATATTAACGTTGATGATTATAATGAGAAAAAAGTACCTGAATATGAAAGTCAATATTCAGGTAGAAAAGAAATATATATTGAGGAATTAGAATTAAATAGATTTTATCAAAATAAAGGGTTAGAAATAAAAGATTTAACAATATTTAATTATAAAAGTGGAGCTCAAGAGGAAGTAAACTTATATATTAATCAATTTTTGATAATTAGAGCAATTCAAAATCCTAAACATACAGCCTTAGGAAAATTTGATGGTGTTAGAATATTACCTTTATTTTATAAAGACCAAATGCCATTAGGGATAACACCTAGGAATGTTGGACAGAGGTTTATGCTTGAAGCACTTTCATGTGATGCTAAGGAGATACCTCTTGTTATTATAAAAGGACCAGCAGGAACAGCTAAAACATTGTTTTCGCTAGCAGTTGGACTTCATAAAATAATAGAGGTATCAAAAAAACAATATAGAAGGGTTTTAGTATGTAGACCTAATATAACTATGGACGAAAATATAGGGTATTTGCCAGGGTCAGAACAAGAAAAAATAGCTCCTTATATGAGACCAATAATGGATAATCTTGAGATATTAATTGATTCAAATGAAAGAGAAAGATATAAAAATGAAAGAGAATTAGCAGATAAGATACAAGAATTATTTGATAGAAGAATAATTACTACAGAAGCTGTTGCATTTTTAAGAGGGAGGTCAATAGTGAAAAACTGGGTAATAGTAGATGAAGCTCAAAATTTGACTCCTAAGCAAGTTAAAGCTATAACAACTAGGGTGGGGGAAGGTACTAAATTAGTTTTAGTTGGAGATCCTGAACAGATAGATCATCCATTCTTAGATTATAGGTCAAATGGACTATGCTATGCATCGGAAAGAATGAAAGGAAGTAAACTTTGCAGCCAAGTTACATTAAAATATGATGAGTGTGAGAGATCTCCATTAGCATTTGAAGCGTCTAAAAGGTTGTAATTCTAAGGCAAGGTACAATGCACAATTGAAGAAGATTTTCTTGCCAGTGGTAAGAAAATCTTTTAT
Source organism: Clostridium sp. DL1XJH146 (assembly GCF_054819755.1). Classification (NCBI taxonomy): domain Bacteria; kingdom Bacillati; phylum Bacillota; class Clostridia; order Eubacteriales; family Clostridiaceae; genus Clostridium; species Clostridium sp. DL1XJH146. Next base: position 140,975 of record NZ_JBTVVN010000002.1, on the reverse strand, counting down.
TTAAGTAAAGATTCTTAGAAGAATGAATTGAAGGATCTTTGAGTACATTGTTATTAGAATTAAACTAAATTTTTTTAAAATAGAAACTTATATGAAATTATTTTTATTATGTAAGAAAAATAAGATGAATAAGGAAGTATTTATAGTGTATTTATAGTAAAATAAACTATAAATACTTATAAAAGGAATGATTGAATGTTTGATGATTTACTAAAATTAAAATTTGTAATTCTTCTTTATGTTACTTTGAGTTTTATTGAAGTTAATAATATTAATAGAGATGTTTTTATCATTTTGATTTTACTGTATATCTTCTTTGATTTGATGATTTCTTTAGTAGAGAATAATAAGCTGAAAATTATTTTTTTTATAGCATCTAGTGTTGTTATAATTGTTTCTTATAATTTTTTATTTGAAGGATTTATACTATTGTTGCCTATAAATATTTATGAAGTACTAAAGTTTTTTAAGATTAAGATATACTGGGGTTTAATAGTAAATACGATAATTTTGTTTTACATAAATACTGTTTATTATAAAGAGTATTTAATTCTTATATTAATTATTTATACATATATAAATATTAGTATAAAGTTAAATACTATGGAAACAATTTATGAAGAAGAAATATATAATTTAAAAAAGAAACTAGCTAAATTGAATAATAAACTTAATAAAAGTTACGATTATCAGGAAAATTTAAAATATTTAACAAGGATAGAAGAAAGAAATAGTATTGCACAAGAAATACATGATAATATTGGACATGTTCTATCAGGGTCTATAATGCAATTAGAAGCAATTAAAATATTGATTAGTAGGGATGAAAAAAAAGCTGAAATTATGATAGCAGAAGTAATAAAAGTAATGAGAGAAGGTATGGAAAGTGTAAGAGTGACACTTAAAAATATAAAACCTCAAAAGGAAGAGTTAGGTATTAATAGACTCAAAATGATGATAGCTACTTTTGAAACTAAAAGTAATATACATACATCATTAAATTATTATGAGTATGAAATTGTTAAATTATCTTATATAGAATGGAAGTTAATATTTGATAATCTAAAAGAGATTATGACAAATGCAATCAAATATTCAAAGGCTAAGAATTTACATATTGAAATAAAGGAATTAAACAAATATTTGAAACTCTCTTCAAAAGATGATGGAGTAGGGTGTATGAATATTACAAAAGGATTAGGACTAGGAGGAATTGAAGAAAGGGTTCTAAATCTAGGTGGAAAAGTGATAATTGATGGATTTGATGGATTTTCAATTATTATATTGATTCCTATAAAAGGAGATAGGTGTAATGAATGCTAAAATAGCAGTTCTTATTGCGGATGATGATTCTTTAATTAGAGATAGTTTGAAAATAATACTTAACTTAGACAATGAAATAGATGTAGTCCAAACTGCAGTAAACGGTAGAGAGGCTGCAGACGTATGTAGAAAGTATAAAATAGATGTAGCTTTATTAGATGTAAGAATGCCTATAATGAATGGAGTGCAAGCTATTAAGGAGATAACTAAGAACACTAAAACTAAAACTTTGATTTTAACAACTTTTGATGAGGATGCATATATAAATGAAGCTTTACAGAATGGAGCAAAGGGATATTTGCTTAAAAATAATTCGCCAGAGATTATAATTAATGCCATTAAGGCAGTTAATGGAGGAAATATAGTTCTTCAAGATATTATTATGGATAAGTTTAAAAAAGGACTGAATACAAATAATTTTGTAGAGAATTATGATTTTTCTAGTAGAGAAAAAGAAATTATAAAAGAGGTGTCAGAAGGATTATCTAATAAAGAAATAGCAGGTAAACTATTTATTTCACAAGGAACTGTGAAAAATTATATTAGTGGTATTTTGTCAAAGACAGGATTAAAGCATAGAACACAGATAGCTATATATTACCTAACAAAGTAGCCAGGTTGGCTACTTTGTGTTTTTTTAAAATATTACTTTAGTCATATATTAAAATGACTTTATTGACTAAAAAAAATAAAAAATAAGTATAGAATATAAATATAGAGTTTAACAGCGAAGACTTTATGGGATAATTTTTAGGAGGTAATAATTTGAATATAGTTGAAATAAACAGCTTGTATAAAAAATTTGGAAATGTGTGTGCAGTTGATAACATTAGTTTACAAATACGAGAGGGAGAAATTTATGGTTTGCTTGGGCCAAATGGTGCTGGCAAAAGTACTACAATAAATATTCTTTGTAGTTTACTTAAAAAAAACAAAGGCGATGTTAAGATTTTAGAAAAAGATATAGAAAGACATTCAAACTTTATAAAAGGTAATATTGGATTGGTTCCTCAAGATATTGCAATCTATGAAGATTTAACGGCTTACGAGAACGTTAAATTTTTTGCATCGCTTTATGGGATAAAAGGAAAGATGCTAAAAGAAAGAACTATGGAGGCATTAGAATTTGTAGGATTACAAGATAAATTTAAAACTTATCCAAAATCTTTTTCAGGAGGTATGAAGAGGAGATTGAATATAGCTTGTGCTATTGCCCATAGGCCTAAATTAATTATAATGGACGAACCGACTGTAGGAATAGATCCTCAATCAAGAAATCATATTTTGAATTCTGTTAAAAATCTACAGAAAATGGGTTGTACAATTATTTACACATCTCATTACATGGAAGAAGTTGAGACTATTTGTACAAGAATAGGGATTATTGATCATGGGAAGTTAATAGCAGAGGGAACAAAAGAAGAATTGAAAGCAATAGTAACAGAAAAAAATGTATTAAATGTAAGTGTAAGAGATAGTGAAGAGATAAATATTGATGAATTGAAAATGGTAGTTGGTGTAGAGGATATTAGAATTAAGGACAATATGATTACTATATATAGTAATAAAAAATCAAATAATTTAGATAAGTTAGTTTTATTCTTTACTGAGCATAGAATTGAAATTAAAAATATTTTCACAAAACAACCAGATCTAGAAGCAGTTTTTTTAGCTTTAACTGGAAGAAAGCTAAGAGATTAGGAGGAGTTTATGAGAATAATTAGTCTGATTATAAAAGGTATAAAGCAAGATTTAAGAGATAAAAGATCAATGGCATTAATGATAGCGTTGCCTATAGTTTTAATGGTTATTTTAGGTGCTGCCCTGTCAGGTACTACATCAAATGCAGGGGATAATATATCTGTAGATGCTATTTATTCGATTGATGGCAGTGGAACTAATAAGGAAACTTTTATTGATTTTATAAATGGATTTGAAGAAATGGGAAACGTTAATTTTACAGAAGTAGAAGATGAAATAATAGCAACTAATTTAATTAAAAATCTAGAATACTCATGTTATATTAGATTTGATTCAGAAAAGAATATTTTGACTTTGTATAAAAACGATAGATACTCATTGAGTGCTAGTATTGCAGAAAGCATTTTTAGGACATATGTTCAACGGTATAATGTGATTACAGAAATAGTAGCTTTTAATCCTAAAGTGATTAGTGAAATAACAAATGAAGAAGATATAACTTATACTGAAGTGGTTTCTTTGAATAAAAAAGTTAAGCCAAGAGCAATTGATTATTATGGCATTACTATGACAACTTTAATAATATTGTATGCCTCATTAATAGCTGGTTTTAATATGAGAAAAGAAGATTATATGAATACAAAATCAAGATTACTTATTAGTCCCATAAGTAAAAGCGAAATTTTTATCGGAAAAACAGTAGGTACATTTTTATCATCAATGGCTCAAGTATTTGTAGTAGTATTATTTAGTAAATATGTTTTGGGTGTTAATTGGGGGAATAATATATCCATAGTTGTAATTTTGATTTTATCAGAATTATTAATGGCGATATCATTAGGAACAGGTGTAGGGCTATTAGTATCTAGTGAAGGTGCTTTAAATGGAATACTTCAAACTATAATACCTTTTATGGTTTTCTTAGGTGGAGGATACCTTAATATAGATATGTTTAATAGTGAACTAATTTATAGAATTAGTTGGATTTCGCCAGTAAGGTGGATGAATAGTACCTTATTTAATGTTATCTATAATAGCGATATATCCGGTGTAGGAATAACAATTGGTATCAATATCTGTATAGCAATATTTTTCTTGGTTTTATCATCACTATTGTTTAGAAAGGAGAATGTTAAATGAACAATATATGGTTAATATTTAAGAATAGTTTAAAGCTGTTGTTTAGTAAAAAAATCAATATTTTTACGTATATATTGTTACCTATATTGTCGACTTTTTTGATAATAGTAGTATTTGGTAGTGGGGATTCTACAAAGTTGACTATGGGAGTAGTCAATAATGATAAGAGTGATTTATCTGACGATATGATAGACTACTTAGAAGAAACTGAAATTTTCAAGAAGAAAGTAATAACTGAAGATGAAATCGAAGATAAGGTTATAAATGGGGAAGTTACATTTGTGTTATCTATTGGAGAAAATTTTGAAGAAACAATATTAAATGGGCAAAAAACTAATGTTGAAATAATATCAATAAAAGGTAAAGACGCAACGATATGGGTTGAGAATTATGTTAATTATTATATTAGAAATCTAAAAGATATTGAAATTGCTACAGAAGGGGATAAAAATGATTTTTATAGTATTTATGAAAATCAGAAGGATGGAGATCTTAAATTTAGTGCTGAAAAATTAAAAGATCAATATACTGATAAAACAGTAGGTAGGCAGGGAATAGGTTTCTTTATAATGTTTATATTATATGGAGCTGCTAACACTGCTAATTTAATTTTAAAAGAAAGAAGAGAAAGAACTTATCAAAGGATTTGTACTGCGCCTGTTACTGCGAAAGAATATATACTAGGAAATATGCTTGTAAATCTTTTTATTATTATAATTCAAATTTCATCGGTAATGTTATTAATAAACTTAATGGGCATAAATATATTCATTAGGGGTATTGATTTATTTATAGTATTAGTACTATTTGGTTTGTGTGCTATAGGTTTAGGAATGATAATTATGGCTTTTTCTAAATCATCAGCGGAGTCGGGAAATTTGTCGACATTATTGATTGTACCAACATGTATGTTGGGCGGGTGCTTTTGGGAAGTAGAAGTCATGCCCAATTCAGTTCAGAGAATTTCAGATTTTATGCCACAGAGATGGGCTATAGATGCACTGGATAAATTACAACAGGGCAAAAGTTTTTATGATATAAAATTGAATTTATTAGTACTTTTAGTTTTTGCACTTGTTTTCTTTGCAATAACTGCAAGTAAAATGAAAAACACAGAAAAAACAAGTAGCTTTATGTAAAAGCTGCTTGTTTTAAAGAGTTGTTGATATGAATTTATGCTTATTAAAGAATTTTCAATTAAGTTTAAGATGTTGCGTAGTAAAATAATCATTATAATCTGAACTGTGAACTGTGAACTATATACTATATGTCTTTGCATATGGCTTTTTAACTCTAAATAAAGTATAATGATAATGCGTAAATATAGATTTATGAACAGGAGTGAAAATAGTGAGATTAAGAAAAGATTGGACAGCTAGGCCTACATTAGAAGCTAGTGGAATGTTTAAATCCTTAGATGAAGCAAAAGAATTGAAAGGAAGATGGAGTGGAGAATTTAATAATTCAAATGATATTATTTTAGAGTTAGGTTGTGGCAAAGGACAGTTTTCAAGAGGAATAGCTCAAAGGTATAATGAAAAAAATATTATTGCCATAGACTTAAAAGATGAAGTTTTATATAAAGCGCTATTAAAACATCAAGAAGCTGAAATAGAAAATATCAGGCTAGTAGCTATGAATATTATGATGATCAATGAAATTTTAGATAAAGATGAAATAAGCAGAATATATATAAATTTTTGTAATCCATGGCCCAAGGACAGACATAAAAAAAGAAGATTAACTCATAATACTTTTCTTGAAAGGTATAAGTTGTTTTTAAAGATGGGTTCAGAAATTTGGTTTAAAACTGATGATGATGAATTATTTGAAGAATCACAAGAATACTTTAAGCAAAGTGGTTTTGAGATTAAATTTATGACTTATGACCTTCATAATTCTGAGTACAATGAGCAAAATATTAAAACAGAGTATGAAGAGAAATTTATGGAGATGAATATAAAAACAAAATTTTTGATAGCAAAATGGAATTAATTTGATTTAAATTAAGTTTATACATTATATAGTAATAGTATTAAAAAAATATTAAAAATAATGATATGAATAAAGATATATTTTAGCAAAGTAGAAATATGGAGTTACCACTTAAACTATTAACTTATACGTGCACAAAACTCATTAAATAATTGAGAATATGAGCAAGTATAAATTAAATTTTATTTTGGCAACTTTATATTTCTTTTTTTATTTGAAAAATGTATATATATTTGAAATTTTGAAAATAATAATATTGAAGGAAGGTGAGAATGTGGAAAAGAAAGAAATAGTAGGTATTAAAAAAGATAATAAAGGTGAGATTATTGGGTATAAATTAGATGATGATAGATTAGTAAGTAAGGTAGAAGCAGTGGAACTAGCAAAACAAGGTGAGATAAAAGGAGTTACTATAGCTACTTCTAAACTAGGTGAGGAGTACTTAAGGAGCAATCCTGATAGTAGTAGAGGTAACAATTTAGATAATTTACCAATAGTAATTGATAACTTGATGATATAAATTATAAAAAAACTTTTTAGTTTGCTAGAAAGTTTTTTTATGTTAATGCTTTTATTCTTTTGTTAGAAATAAATTAATAAAAGTGAATAATTGAGAATTTTAAAGCTGTTTTTTTAGTAAATAAGTATTCAGAATTATATATTTGTTCATAATATTTAATATTGTTTACAATAAACAATAGACACATCACAATTTACACTTGACAATATAACGTTTTCATAATAGAATTGAAATATGGATATACGGTTTTTGTCGAAAGCGTATAAACTAAAATAATTTATTAATCAGGGGGTAATTGAATTATGAAAAAAATGATGGTATTGTTATTAACTTTAGCAATGGGTACAAGCTTGTTAGTTGGTTGTGGGTCAAATGCAAATAATAATGCAGATGCAAACGCAGCAGAAAATACTAATAATGCAGCAGAAGAAACAGAAGATGCAAAATCAATGGCTGATTTAAAAGTTGGATTTGCTCAAAGTGGAAATCCTAACCCATGGATGGTTGCTTTAACAGAAAGTATGGAAGATGAAGCAAAATCACAAGGCGTTAATTATGTTTACACTGATGCAAATGATGATATGGCAACTCATGTAGCAAATATAGAAGATATGTTAGCACAAGATCTTGACGTTTTAGTAGTAGCTCCTATGGAAAACACTGGTTTAGAAGGCGTTTTACAAGAAGCAGCAGATGCTGGTGTTCCTGTAATAACAGCTGGTAGAACTACAACTGGTGAATATGTAACAACAGTTTATTCTGATCAAGCTTGGGAAGGCGAAAGATGTGCTGAGTTAGCTGCTAAAGCTGCTGGAGAAGATGCTAAAATAGTTGAACTTAGAGGAATTGAAGGAACTTCTTCTGTTGAAGGAAGAGCTGCCGGATTTAGAAAAGTTATGGAAGAGCAATTCCCAGATATGGAGATAATAGCTGAGCAAACTGCTAACTTCTCTAGAACTGAAGGATTGGACGTTATGACTAATATCATTGAAGCTCAAGGTGCAGAGAATATAGATGTTGTATTCTGTCACAATGATGAAATGGGACTTGGTGCAATTCAAGCAATTAAAGATGCTGGACTTACTCCTGGTGAAGATATATATGTAATATCAATTGATGGACAAAAAGAAGCTTTAGATGCTATCGTTGCTGGAGAAATGTATGCTTCAGTTCAATGTTCACCAAAAATGGCTCCAACAGTATTTGAAGTTATTGAAAAAGTAGTAATCAATGGTGAAACTGTAGAAGATGAAACTATAGTTCCAGACCAAATTTTCACTGCTGAAAATGCAGCTGATAGTTACGATTTAGCATTCTAGTTTAAAAATAAGAATATAACAATCAAATATATTAGCACAGTTTCTGTGCTAATATATTGTTATTTGCAACAATTTTTACAGGGAGGGACTAAAATGGAAAAAGATATATTGTTACATATGAAAAATATTAGCAAAATATACCCAGGGGTAAAAGCTTTAAATGATGTAGAATTGAAAGTTTCTCGTGGTAAAGTACATGCTTTGATGGGCGAAAATGGAGCGGGAAAATCCACACTTATTAAGGTGTTAACAGGTGTTGTTGCAAAAGATGAAGGAGAAGTAATTTTTGATGGTAATAAAATTGAAATTAACTGCCCTACAGATGCCAATGACAATGGTATAAGCACAGTGTATCAAGAACTTGATTTGATTCCAGAATTAAGTATTTGTGAAAATATATATTTGGGAAGAGAAATTAAAAAAAGAGGTTTTATAGACTGGAAAGAAACAGAAAAAAGAGCAACAGAAATAATGACATCTATGGGTATAGACGTTAATGTAAAGGATATTTTATCAAGTAAAAGTACAGCAATACAGCAAATGGTTTCAATAGCGAGGGCTATTTCCATAAATGCTAAACTTGTAGTATTAGACGAGCCAACGTCATCACTAGATGCCTCAGAAGTTGAGATTTTATTTAACGTTATACGAGATTTAAAGAAAAGAGATATAGCTGTTATTTTTATTACACATAGATTAGAAGAAGTATTTTCAATGTGTGATGAGATGACAATTTTAAAAGATGGAGAACTTGTTGCAACATCAGATGTTAAAGACATTACAAGATTAGAAATGGTGTCTAAAATGATTGGTAAAGATGCTTCAAGTGTTGTTTCATACAGAAAGAGTTATGATGAAAGTAAAATCCAAGATGATTCAATCATCAAGGGCGTAAATATAAATTCAAAACCTAAAGTTAAAAACCAGAACATTGACATTAAAAAAGGTGAAATACTAGGACTTGCAGGACTTTTAGGATCAGGTAGGACTGAATTAGTTAGGCTAATATTTGGGGCTGATTTAATGACTGATGGGAAACTTGAGATCAATGGTAAAGAACAAAAGATTAATTCGCCGAGAGATGCTATAAAAAATCATATCGCATTTTGTTCAGAAGATAGAAAGTCAGAAGGAATTATTCCGTATATGTCTGTAAAAGAAAATATTACAATATCAATTTTACCAAAGATATCAAAATGGGGTATTGTAAATAAAAAACAACAAGATGAAATAGTAGATAAGTTTATTAAGGCACTAAAAATAAAAGTATCAAGCCCTAACCAAACTATTAGAAGTCTTAGTGGTGGTAATCAGCAAAAGGTTTTACTTGCTAGATGGTTATGTGCAAACCCTGAATTGCTAATTTTGGATGAGCCAACAAGAGGTATAGATGTAGGTGCTAAAAAAGAAATTTTGGATTTAGCAGAAGGTCTTGCAAAAGATGGAATTAGTGTTTTAGTAGTATCTTCTGAATTAGAAGAACTTGTTCAATTATGTGATCGCGTGCAGGTTATAAAGGATGGTTCTACTGTTGGACAACTTAAAAATAATGAGATAACTGTTGATGCAATTATGAATAATATTGCGCATGGTTTGAATTAATTTTGGAGGATAATATGGAAAGTAAAATTACTAAAAAAATAGATAATAAGCGAATTTTGGATATTCTTATTGATTATTCACCAGCAATAGTATTGGGTGTCATTCTGTTAATTAATATTATTATTACTCCTAATTTTATGAGTGTTAGTACATTTAGAAATATTTTTATTCAAGTAACTTCAGCGTTGTTAGTTGCCCTTGGTATGACTTGGGTAATTGCATCAGATGGTATTGATATTTCAGTAGGGGCAGTAATGGCATTAGCTTCAATGGTTTCAGCTAAACTAATAGGATTAGGTGCATTTCCTGCTATAATGATAGGACTTATGATAGGAAGTTTATCGGGAGTTGTTGCAGGAACAATTATTGCAAAGTTTAAGATACAACCAATTATTGTAACAATACCATTAATGATTGGCGTTAGAGGTATAGCACAAATAATTAACGATTCAAAGATTTTAAGATTTAGCTCCGATGCTTATGTGTTTTTGGGTAGATATAGAATATTTGGACAAATACCAATTCAGATTCCAATAATGATAGTTATTGTAGGTGTTATGTATTTTATAACTAATAAGATGACTTTTGGTAGAAAAATACAAGCACTTGGAGATAATAAAAGGGCTTCTCAATTAGTTGGAATAAATACTACTAAAGTTATAATAGTGATTTATGCTACTTGTGCATTTCTGGCTAGTATTGCTGGAGTTATTGAAACAGCCCGCATATCTGCTTCAGATGCAAATATTTTAGGATCTATGATTGAGCTTGATGCAATAGCGGCAGTTGCAATTGGGGGGACACCTATGACAGGTGGAAAGCCTAATATTGTAGGGACAGTTTTTGGGGCTATTATTATTCAGATAATTACTACTATGGTAAATATGAATAATATTCCTTTTGAATATTCTCTGATTTTAAAAGCAATAATAATTATTCTAGCATTATGGGCTCAAAGATTCTTGAAGAGTAAAAGGTAGGTAGAGATATGAAAAATAATATAAAAAATAAATTTAACTACAAAAACTTTGTAAAAGAAAATAACGCATTATTTATTTTCATACTGTTATTTATTTTTGCGGCTATAAATTATGATGTATTTCTTTCGAAGAAATTCGTAACAAATCTTATTCTACAAAATACAATGATTGGATTTTTAGCAATTGGAATGACTTTTGTAATAATAGCAGGAGGCATTGACCTTTCAGTTGGTCCAGTGCTTGCTTTAGTAGGGGTAGTTGCTGCTAGACTTAGCAGTTATAATATATTGATTGTTATAGTAGCTTGTGTGGGTCTTGGAATACTTTTAGGATTATTAAATGGATTTTTGGTTGTTAAACTAAAAATAGTACCGTTTATAGCAACCTTGTCTACAATGATAGGTATTAGAGGATATATTCATTTAACGACTGGTAGTAAATCAGTTCCAACAACAGGTAGTACAGATGCATTTAAAGCAATATCAAAAGGAGAAATTATACCAGGGTTACCAAATGCTATTTTAATATTTGTAATAGTGCTTATAGTAGGAATAATTGTACTTAAATACACAAAGTTTGGTAGACATTTATATGCAGTTGGTGGTAATGAAGATGCTGCAAGAATGATGGGTATTAATGTGAATAGAACTACCATGGTAGCATACGCTGTAAGTGGAATGATGGCAGCAATTTCAGGAATTGTTATGACATCTAGACTAGGCTCAGGACAATATACTGCTGGAGATGGTTGGGAAATGTATGCAATAGCATCTGCAGTAATTGGTGGTACATTGATAACAGGTGGTAAAGGTAAGTTGCAAGGGACTTTGTTTGGTGTCTTGATACTAGGTATCATTAGACAAATTTTTAATCTACAAGGAAATTTAAATACATGGTGGCAAAATATCGCAACTGGAGCAATTTTGTTAATTGTAGTTATTGTTCAATCAAGATCACAAAAGAAAAAAGCTTAATTAATTGATTTCTATATAAGACAAAGGAGAGATAGTATGCCATATGTTTTAAGAAATAAAAAAGATGTAAAAACTTGTGAAGCTTTTGAAGCTCATGGTGGAAATGGAACTATTCTTGTTAATCAGATTTTAGGAGATTTGAAAGGAAGCGAATTCCCTGGTTTTCCAGAGGATTTTGATACTCCAGTAAATTTTGTACATGTAATAACATTACCAAAAGGAACATCTATTGGTAATCACCCTCATATTAATAATGAAGAATTTTATTTTGTAATTAAAGGTAGAGGCAAAATGATAGTTGATGGCAAAGAGTTGATTATGGAAGAAGGAAGTATTTGTCTTATTAAAAGAGAAAGTGAACACTCCTTTGAAAATCCTTTTGATGAAGATTTAACGGCATTAGTTATGGAAGTAGAGATGTCTTAAAAATATGTTATTATTGCTATGAAAATGTTATTAGAAATAATATTTTCACAAAAAAAGATTGCATTTTATTGTGGGATTTTGTACATAATAAATTGTTGACAATTTACAATTTACATTATACAATAATAGCAAAGTGTCATTGATTTATATGAATTACAAAAAAATGCATTTTGTAAAATTACTGATTTGAATTTTGCTATTAGAAGTGCTAAGAAAGGAGTATTAAATGAGTAATAATAGACAAATTAAAGATATAATAACCCAATATTTTCGTATTCCATTAAGTGAAGTACTTGTTGATGCTAAACACGGAACGCATACACATTTTGAATTAATAACAGCAACAGTAGTATTAGAGGATGGTTCAGAAGGTACAGGCTATACATATACAGGTGGATTTGGTGGAAGAGCTATTTTTGATATGGTTGAATACGATTTAAAACCAGGCTTAATCGGTGAAGATGGTGATAAAGTTGAAGCTCTATGGGATCATATGAATTGGGGTGTCCACTACGTAGCTAGAGGTGGAATTGCATCATTTGCTATTTCAGCAATTGATATTGCCCTATGGGATATCAGATGTAAAAATTCAGGATTACCATTATGGAAACAATTAGGTGGAGCTAATAATACTACAAAAGCTTATTATGGTGGAATCGATCTTGATTTCCCTATGGAAAAACTTCTATCAAATATTAAAAATCAACTTGAAAATGGACATACCGCTGTAAAAATTAAACTAGGAAAAGAAAATTTACAAGAAGATATAGAAAGAGTAAAAGCAGTAAGAGAACTTATTGGGCCGGATAAAGACTTTATGGTAGATGCAAATATGTCTTGGTCAGTGGAAAAAGCTATAAAAGCAGCAAAAGAACTTGAAAAATATAATATTTACTGGATAGAAGAGCCAACTATACCAGATGATATTATTGGATTTTCAAAAATTGCGGCAAAGACAACTATACCTCTTGCTATGGGAGAAAATCTTCATACTATATATGAGCATAAATATGCAATGCAATTTGCTAATTTAGGATTTATACAACCAGATGCATCCAATATAGGTGGAATAACAGGTTGGATGAAAGTAGCCAATATGGCTGAAGGATTTAATATTCCAGTATGCACACATGGGATGCAAGAATTACATGTTAGTTTACTATCAGCAATAACAAATGATAGTTACTTAGAAGTTCACAGTTTTCCAATTGATAAGTATACTACAAGACCTTTAGTACTTGAAAATGGTAGAGCAATATCACCTGATATACCAGGAACAGGAGTAGTATTTGACTGGGAAAAATTAAAATCACATAAAATTGAATTAAACTAGTTGCAATATGAGAGTTATTATAATTTTATTTAGAGTATTATGATATTTAATATATATATACTAAAAATTTAAGGAATTAATTAAAAATTAGGAGGATTTAAAAATGATATTAGATCAATTTAATCTTGAAGGAAAAGTTGCAATTGTAACAGGAGCTAGTACAGGTTTAGGACAAGGAATGACTTTAGGTTTAGTACAAGCAGGAGCAACTGTTGTTGGAGTTGACTATGTAGACATGCCTGACACAGAAGCAAAAGTTAAAGAATTAGGTGGAAAATTCTTAGGAATTAAAGCAAACCTTATGAGCATAGAGCCAATAGCAGGAATTATTGAAAAAACTGTTGAAACTTTTGGTAAACTTGACATATTAGTAAATAACGCTGGTATAATCAGAAGAGAAGATGCTTTAAAATTTAGTGAAAAAGACTGGGATGATGTTATGAACATAAACATTAAAACAGTATTCTTCTTCAGTCAAGCTGCTGCTAATCAATTTGTTAAACAAGGAACTCCAGGAAATATAATCAGTGTTGCATCAATGCTTTCATTCCAAGGTGGAATAAGAGTACCTTCTTATACTGCAAGTAAGAGTGGAGTTATGGGAGTAACTAGATTAATGGCTAACGAATGGGCTAAATATGGTATAAATGTTAATGCTATAGCACCAGGATATATGGCTACAAACAACACTGCTCCATTAAGAGCTGATGCAGAGAGAAGTGCAGCAATCTTAGAAAGAATTCCTGCAGGAAGATGGGGAGAGATTACTGATTTACAAGGCGCTGTTGTATTCTTAGCATCAGATGCTTCTAGATATATTCAAGGATATACTATAGCTGTTGATGGTGGATGGTTAGCAAGATAGTTTCTATTTAAAATTAAGATTATAAATAATGATGTTTTTATAATTAAAAAATTAGTAGGGTGGTGAAATTCACCACTCTATTTTTAACTTTTTGATTTGTAATATTTTAAATGATAATGGGAAATAGTTTCTGTTGTATGGAAAAACTATTATTGTTGATTTTAGTGAAAATCAGGGTTATAATAATTGTATAAGTTTACAATTACCTAAAATTACAATTTCAAAGTAATTTTACTTAAAGGCATAATTTAAAATAGAATAATTCAAAGGAATGATGCCTATTTAAGATTTTAAAATTTAATAAGAATGTTAGCAATCTCTGAGTTATTTAGTCTAAAGATGAGTCTATGATTAAATAACCGATGGGTATTTAGAGAAATTTAAGTGCCTCCCGTTTAGGAAAAGAGAAGGTTTATTTTACGCTCTTTCCTATAAAATATAAGGAAAGATTTTTTTTTTAGGGGGAAAAAATGAAAAGTAAACTAATACCAGTTTTATTGTGTATATTTGTGTTTGCATTATGTGCTATTACTGGATGTAGTCAAGATGAGTATTTAGAAAAATTAAATAGTAGTGGTTATGAAAAATTGACTAGGTTAAAAGAATATGAAACAGATGAAATAGTTAGGGTGTATGAAAATGAAGAAGGAAATATTGTACAAGTAGTTAGGGCTTTAGGCTATGAAGACGACATAGAAATGTTGTTTGAAATCGATGGCAAAGATGTAAGGAATGTTGTCATATTAGAAGAAAATGAAACAGAAGATTATGGTGGTTATGTTAGGGAGGAATGGTTCTTAAAAAGATTCTACCTTCCTATTGAAAATGAAATTGAACTCGTAATAATGGCAAAAAAAGAAGAAAATCAAGTTGTAGCCATTACGGGTGCAACTATAACTTCTGATGCCGTTGTGTACGGTTTGAATTTATGTATAGAAAATTACAGGGGGATTAAAAAATGAAAAAACTTAAAATGAGAGTAGTTGCAATGTTGGTAGTAGCTTTATCAATATTTATGCTAACAGGATGTGGTAGTACTAGTAACAACGCTTCAAATGGTGATGCAAGTGGAAGTTATACTTATGAAGGAAGTTTGAAACTAACAGGATTAGATGAAGATTTTGAAGTAGCTTATAATGATATATACGCTATGGAAACTGTAACTGAGCATATGAAAAACTTAACTTCAGCTGGCGAAACACAAGAGACTGATGTTACAGGAGTAAAATTAGATGATATTTTAGCTTCAAAAGAGATAAGTCAAAAGGATTTTAGTACAATAAGATTAATAGCAGGCGATGGATATTCTATAGATGTTCCAATGGATATTATATCAGAAAAAGATATCGTTTTAGCTTTTGAATTTGATGGAGAAGGACTAGATGAAAAAACACAACCAATAAGAGCGGCAATTAATGATGTGCGTACAATGTATTGGACGTCTAATTTAGTTGAAATCAATTTTGTAAAAGGTGATGGAGCTTCTGTAGAAAATTCTGAAGGTCCTAGTAAAATAGTTTTCTTAGAAACTGCTACAAAAGGTTTAACTGAGGAAGATTATACTTATTATGATAGTGATGATAAAGCAATAAAAGTTGATGATTTATTTAAGGAATACATTCCAGACGCTACTTCAGATGTGAATTTTGTGGCAGCAGATGGATTTGAGAAGAGTGAAAAAATTGATGTATTATTGCAAGGTTATATCAAGACTACAGGTGAAAATGTACCATTATTCTTATCTCCAGACCTTCCAAAGGGTATGCAAGTTAAAGATATACTTGTTTTAACTTGTGATGATACAAGTTTTGTTTCAGCAGCAAAATCACTTGAAAAGTTTACTGCAAGAGATGCAAGAAAGAAAACAGGAGTTGCTTTAGATGAATTAGTTGAAGCTGCTGGTTTGAATGGAGGTTCTTATACAATTACAGCATCTGATGGATATAGCACAGAGGTTACTAGCGAAGATTTACTTAAAGGAATAATTTATGAAGAAGAAGGACAATATTCAGTAAAGTTTACAGAAGATATGCCAAAATCAACTAATATTAAAGATGTACTTAGTATAGAAATAGCTACTGGTTCGGAAGAAACATCAACGGAAGAGAAATCAGCAGATGACGCAGCAGCTTCAACATCATGGGAAATAACTTTTGAGGGATTAAGCGATGGTTCATTTGCTTTAGGTAGTGATAAAGCTGCTAGTAAATTAACTTTAACTTCTATCGAAGCTACAAAAACATCTAAGAGTGGAGAAGAAAGTGTACAAGCTTGGGATGGTTATAAAGTTCTAGATGCTTTAGAATTCCTTCATGTTGAAGATTTTACATCTTTAAAAGTAGTTGCTAGTGATGGATATGAAGCTGAATTTACTAAATCAGAAGTTGATGATTCTATGATTTTAGGAATCACTGTAGACGGTGAAAATTTATCAGAGGATGATAATTTGGTACAATTAGTTTCAAAAAATTTAGCTAGTAATAAATGGGTTAAGGGAGTTTCTAAAATAATTGTAGTTGAATAAATTTTTATTATATTAATAGTGTGAAGTGTGCAATGTGAAGTGTGAAATTTATGATGATTTTGGTATTCAAAATCGAGTATTTGATTTAAAGATTTCCAAATAATGAGGAAACTATCTATCATTTCACACTTTAGTATTCACACTTCACATTATTTAACTTTTTGAAATAGAGTCAAATAAAAAATAAAGAGCTTTTAAAAAGTAATAATAATTATTATTATCAGTAACTCTTTAAAACATAGTCAATAAAGAAAAGGTGCTAATTATGAAGAAAAAAAATGGAATTTTAAAAAAATTCAATATATTTGAAATTATAGTTATTGCATTAATGGCTGCTTTAGGACTTGCTACAAAGCCTATTATTGTACCACTTACCCATATGATTACAGGACCATTATTTATACCAGGTGGTGCAGTGGCAGGTGGGTTTTATATGCTTTGGATAGTTCTTGGTGCAGGCCTAATTCCTAAAAGAGGAACGGCTACACTTATTGCTTTAACTCAAGCTATAATAGTTGCTGTAACGGGTACCTTTGGGACTCATGGGGTTTTAAGTATAGTAACTTATACATTACCAGGGCTTATGATTGATTTTATTTTTTTATTACTAAGGAGAAAAATAACAACGTCAATAGATTTTTTTCTAGCTGGAGTTATTGCAAACCTAAGTGGAACATATTTATCTAATTTAGTATTCTTTAAATTACCATTAATTCCTCTTGTATTAAGCTTAGCTACAGGAACGCTATCTGGTGGATTAGGTGGGATTATTGGATATGTTTTAGCAAAGAAAATAAAAAGTATGGATATTGAAGGAATTGGTTAGTTGACATATCTTGTTATTAATAACCTTTTGAAACATAACTTAGTGTAGAGAATGGAAGTGGAAAAATGAATAAAAATATTAGAAGTATAATATTGATGCTATCCTTATTTTTTATATCAATTATTTGTGGTTGTTCTGTAGATAAAACTACTTTGCCTGAGTTGAAAATACTTGGAGATATAAGTAAAGTAGAGTCCTTCAATGAAATTTGGCGAGAATTTGAAAAACAAGATATTCAGTACAAAGAGGAAAAAATTGAAGGTGTAGATATAAGTGAAATTATTGAAACTTTAGAACCTGTATACGATGAATATATAGTGTATTTAAGAGCTAATGATGGTTTTATGATTAATTTTGATATGAAAGGGATTGAAGATACATACCTAGCATATTCTAATGAGGATGGATGGGTATACATTTCAGAAAAACATCCTGTAAATAGTGGGATAAAAAATATTGATGAGATACGTATTGTAAGTTCTGAGGATATTAAAAGAAATGATTTTGGTTTAAATATTATTGTTGGAGATAAAACATATAACTATACAATTGGTGAATTGTATGAAAAAGACTATTCTATTTTTCCTTATTCAGATGGAGTATCTAATAAAGATTATGATGGAGAAGAATATAGTGTTGAGGTATTAGAAGAAAAGAAAGTTTTAAAATTAGAGGATCTAATTGAAGAAAAAGTAGACAATATACTAATTATGGATGAGCAGGGAAATTACGAATTCTCTTCTATTTCAAATGGATTTATTGAATTGAGAGAGAATACTGTTAATTATATTATTCCAGAAGAACATAAAGTATTTACAAACATTAAAGGTATAATGGTAAATCCACCAGCTACTAGTGTTATGGACACTTTTAGTGATTCTTTATATTATTTAGAAAAAGATACCGATGTAATGGTATTATTCATAGATGGATTTTCTTATAATCAATATGAAAAATATACAAAGGATTATCCTGATTGTAATATTGCAAAATATGAGAAGGCAGTTAAAGCAAATACTGTTTTCAAACCGGTGACTAATGCTGGTTTTGCTGCTATGATAACAGGCCAGCCTCCTGTGAAAAATGGTGTACTCAATAGAGATTATAGAGAACTTAAAGTAGATACTATTTTTGACGAAGTAGAAAAGTTAGGAAAAAAATCAGCTTTAATAGAAGGTGATATTAAAATATTAAATACAAGTATTGAGCCTGTTCTTAACTTGGATACTAACAATAATGGATATAATGACGACGAAGTTTATGAGAAGGCTTTAGAAGAAATTGATAGTGATTTTTTACTTGTGCATTTTCATGGATTAGACGATTTAGGACATGAATTTGGTCCAGAAGCTGAAGAAACAATTGAAAGATTTAAACTATTAGATGGGTATGTTGGGGAATTGGTGAGCAGGTGGGATGGCAAGGTGATTATTACTGCAGACCACGGAATGCATACTACTAGTGATGGTGGAAGTCATGGTGAGTTTAGAAATGAGGATATGTATATTCCTTATATATTGATTAATGGAGAGAAGGTAGATAAAAATGAATAAAAATAAAAAGACTATTGTATCTATAGTTGTAGCTTTAGTTGTAATTATAGGGGTTTTTGCATTTTTGAATCAAGATTCAGTTTCAGAAAAGAAATCCTTGAATAATGATGCCATATTTATAGTTATGGATAATGGAGAAGAAGTACAAAGATTTAATATGGAAGAAATAAGAAATTTAGGTGAAACTAACTTCAAGGCAAATTTAAAAACTAATGGAAAAGACCCAGTAGAGTATGAATATACAGGGGTTCTATTAAAAACTTTATTTGAAGAGGCAGGAGTGTCTATAGAAGAGAAAGATGCTGTTGTAATGACTGCTGCAGATGGATATGCTACGTCAGTAGAAATGAAAAAAGTTATGGAAGATGATAATGTATATGTGGCTTATATGAGAGAAGGAGAATCAATAGGAACAAAAGAAGATGGTGGCAAAGGCCCATACCAGATTATAATAAGTAAAGATCAGTTTAGTCAATATTGGTGTAAATATGCTTTATCAGCTGATGCAAAATAGGAGAACTCTATGGAAGAAAATTATCCAGTAAAAATAAACAATTTAAAATTTAAATACAAAAAAAGTGAGAATTATATACTAAATGATATTAATCTTAAAGTTAAGAAAGGTGAAATAATAGCTATAACAGGGTTAAGTGGTTGTGGTAAAACTAGTTTTATCTATTGCATTAATGGAATAATTCCTAAAAGGTATAGTGGTGATTTTGAGGGAGAAGTTCTAATTAATGGTAAGAATATAGGACAGTTAGAGATACCAGAAATTGCAACAATGATTGGCACTGTATTCCAAGACCCTGATACTCAAATAGTTTTCTCAAATGTTGATGATGAAATCGCATTTAGTGCTGAAAATTTATGTGTAGAGAAAAATGATATATTGAAAAGAGTAGATCATATTACCAAATTACTAAATATTGAGAAACTAAGAGGCCGTAACCCAAATGATTTATCAGGAGGGGAAAAACAATTAGTTGTTATAGCATCTGTTCTAAGTTTAGGTATAAATATATTAATATTAGATGAGTGTATGTCACAGGTTGATAAGGCTGGAAAAGTTCTTATAAAGAAAGCTATTTTAAAGCTTAAAGAAGAAGGTAAAACTATAATAATGGTGGAACATGAAGAAGAAAATTTAGATATAGTAGACAAAATTTATACCCTTAAAAAAGGTGTTCTTCATTATGTTTCAGGGGACATATAGATATGGATAATGCAAAAAATAAGTATAATGAATTTATAAAAGTAGATGGACTTGGTTTTAGTTATAAAAAGAAAGCTGTTATAGAAGATATTGATTTAATACTAAATAATGGTGAGTTTGTTTCTTTAATTGGACCAAATGGTAGTGGTAAAACAACATTAGGAAAGCTTATAACAGGTATTTTGAAAGCAAATAAGGGCATGATTTATTTAGATGGTAAAAATATAAAAGATATGCGATTAGCTAGTATTGGCAAAAAGATTGGATATTTATTCCAAAATCCATCGCGGCAAATATTTGCCACGAATGTTTATGATGAATTAGTATTTTCTATGAGATTCAATAAAGTTGAGGAAAAAGAGATAGTACTAAAGGCAGAAAAAACTATAGAGGATTTTGATTTAGAGGAGATAAAAAATTCTAAATGTCATACATTAAGTCAAGGAGAAAAGCAAAGACTTGCCTTAGGGACTTTATTATTAAATGACCCTAAATATTTGATATTAGATGAGCCGACTACTGGGCTTGATAAAATCAGAAAAGAGAGCTTAAGTAGAATTCTTAAGGATATCAATAATAAGGGAATAGGTATTTTAATGATTAGTCATGATATTGAATTTGTTAAAAAACATTCTGAGAGGATAATAGAACTAAATGATGGGAGAATAGTTAAAGATGAGAAATATAGACCCTAGAACAAAAATAATTATAGTTATCTGTATTTCCACTTTAGGCGTTCTTATTCAAGATATATATTATTTAATGGGAATATTAGCTATTTCACTAATGGTTGGAAAGATTTTTAAAAGTAATGTTTATATGGCTTTTAAAAAGTTAAAGAAAATGCTGTATATACTAATAGCTATCGTTATAGTACAAAGTATTTTTATGAAACAAGGAAATGTGCTAATTGGAACTGAAAGTTTTAAAATAATAACTGATGAAGGATTATTAAAAGGACTTGAATTCATCATGAGGATCTTGATTATTATTATTTCAGGAACTATACTTGCGACATCAAATACTAGAGAAATTATTCAAGGACTTGTGCAGTGGAAACTCCCTTACGATTTAGCTTTTATGGTATCTATAGGAATAAGATTTTTACCTATTTTAATGGAAGAAATGAAGGATACTATGACAGCTATTAGTCTTAGAGGTATAGATGTTAAAGCTTTAAAGATTAAAGAAAAGATTGAATTGTACTCCTATATTCTGACACCTGTAGTAGTTGGAACCTTAACAAAGGCTCAAAAACTTTCTATGTCAATTGAATCAAGAGCTTTTAGAGCTTATGATACTAGGACAAGCATAATTACTTTGAAATTTAGAACTATGGATTATTTACTTATGGTTATTAGTATTTTATTGGCGGTATTAGTTGGATATAGCTTTGTTATAAAATGATTTAAGAACAATGCACAATGCACAATGCACAATTTAGGATGATTCTCCTCATTCTTCGGAGAATCTTTAATTAATTAAAGATTTTATGAAAGAAGAGAAGAAAATCATCATTAATTGCACATTGCAAATTGAACATTTGTTTTAAGAAGAACTGCATATTAAGCAAGAATAAATATATTTTGTTAAAATAAATTTTATGCATATTAACAACTCTCTAAAATAGAGCTTTATAAATTAAGAAAGTGGTGAAAAAAGATGAAAGTATTTTCAGTTATTGGGTATACAAAGTCAGGGAAGACTACAACTATTGAGAAGGTAATTGCAGAATTAAAAAAGAGAAATTATAGCGTTGGTAGTGTAAAGGATATTCATTTTGAAAAATTTAAAATCGATACAGAGGGGACAAATACTCATAGACATAAAATAGCAGGTTCAGAGTTAGTAACTGCTAGGGGAATGTATGAAACAGATATTTTGTATCAAGAAAAATTAAATATTTATGATATATTAAAACACTATGATTATGATTATGTAGTATTAGAAGGGGTAAGAGATGTTAATGCTCCTAAAATAATTGCAGCCCAAACAAAAAAAGATATAGATGATAGATTTGATTACAGTACATTTTTGATTTCAGGTAAAATAGCAGATGAGATTGATGAATATAGGGGAATAAAAGCTCTTAGTGCTATGGATGACATAAAGAAACTTGTTGATTACATTGAAGAAAATACTTTTGAATTATTACCTGATTTTGATGAAAAGTGTTGCAATAAATGTGGATATAATTGTCGCAGTATGTGTGAGATGATTATTAAAGGAGAAAAGACTAGAGATGACTGTAAACTAGGTAATGAGTTTGTTTCTTTGAAGATAGATGGGAAGGAAGTTGGTATGGTTCCTTTCGTAGAAAAACTAGTTAGAAATTCTGTGCTAGCTGTAGTTAGTGAGTTAGATGGATATAGTGAGAATTCAAAAATTGAAATAGAATTAGGCTTTGATCCAAGAAAGGATTGTAAGTAACAAAATGAAAAAAATTAAAGAGTTTTATTCTAAAAGAAATAAAGTTAGTTTGATAGAAAAAGATTCTAAAAAATATATTTATAAAATTCATTCAACAGAAAAATCCTTTTGTTTTGAAAAGGATTTTTATTTTAAATTATATGAAAATAATAATAATAAATTGAAAACCCCAAAATTGATATCTTGTAATGAAAATGAAAAAATACTAGTAATTGAATATATAGAAGGATGTACTCTTATAGAAAAATTAGAAGAGCTTGAAAAGATAAATTGTGAGAACTGTGAATTAGAGGCAATAGGTTTAATTTTGAAGTTATATAAATGGATTGAAATCTTCTATAGTATTGAGTTCATTAAGAGTGATAAAATAATGTTGAATGATATTAATTTCAGAAATTTTATTGTTAAAGAAGATGAAATATATGGAATTGATTTTGAAGATTTGCAAAGTGAAGGATATAAAGATAGAACAGGAGAGCTAATAGCTTTTTACTTAATGTATAAACCAATTTTTTCTATATTTAAAAACAATGTAATAGAAAAGGTAATAGATTATTTGGTTGAAGAAAAAGGGTATAATGAAATAGAACTAAAAAATGATATTAATAAAGAATTAAATATAATAAAAAAAAGGAGAGGTAGCTTATGAAGAATATGAAAAAGAAAGTTTCAATGGTATTAGGAGTTGCTTTATTATTAAATCTATTTACGCTAACTATTTTTGCAGAGGAGAAAAAAGCACTTGGTTTAGAAGCTTCAAGTATTAAAAATGAAGAGGAAGTTTCTTTAGACACCAAAGAAATAACTTTAGAATTTAGTAATAATGTAATAAATATGGCTGTTAAAGATGATAATATGAAATGTTTTGATATTGTAGATGGAGCAGGGAATTCTATAGATTTTGAAGTAGTTATGGGCGATGACCAAATAGAGCCAGAAAAGAAAAGAATTATTACTCTCGAATTACAAGAAGAATTAAAAGCAGGAGAAAGTTACAAAGTTATTATTTCTTCAGAAGTAACTGCCAAAAATGGTAATGCGCTAGGTGAAGATGTAGAGATTAACTTTAGTGCGGAAGCAGGGTCAAGCCAACTTTATCTATTTATTATATTAGCTGTAGTGGTAATTGGGATAATATTGTTTGCTATTAATTCTAAGAAGAAAAATAGCAATAAAAATTAAATGAATTTAAAAATATGTATTAATGGTAATTGTAACATGAATTCAAAAATGGCTGTTGTTCATAGTAAAATATGAACAATTAGCTTTAATATTTTATGCTGAAACGCATTAGATGATGTCAGGAGCAGGATAATGAATAAACAGAATAAGAAACTATTAATTATAATAATAACAATACTTCCGATTTTATCTATTGTCATTTCTTTATTCATAGGAAGGTACCCACTTTCCTTAGAGGAAGTTTTCCGAATCTTACTTAATAATTTCACCCGCGCTAATTATGAGGTGCAACCTATTCCTGAAACTGTTGTTATGGATGTAAGATTACCAAGAGCAATTTTAGGGGCTCTTGTTGGAGGTAGTCTTGCAATTAGTGGTACAGCACTTCAAGGGATGTTTAAAAATCCCTTAGTTGATTCAGGTATTTTAGGGGTTTCTTCCGGTGCTGGATTTGGTGCTGCTTTAGCTATTATATTATTTGATAGTGTCTTTATGATTTATACATCATCATTTATATTTAGTATAATAGCAGTAATTCTAACATTTTTTATCGGAAGGATATATAGTACAACTCCAAATATAATGCTTGTATTAGGTGGTGTTGTTGTATCGTCTATTTTTTCATCTCTAATATCATTTTCTAAGTATATAGCAGACCCTTATGACCAACTACCTACAATAGTATTTTGGCTTATGGGTAGTCTTGCTTCGGCAGATTATAAAGATATAATGATTGCCGCAATACCTATGTTAATAGGTGTAATTGGTCTTTTTTTCATTAGATGGAGGATAAATGTGCTTTCTATGGGTGATAGAGAATGTCAGGCTCTTGGAGTTAATACAAAAGTTACAAAAATTATAGTTATTATATGCACAACACTAGCTACGGCAGGAGCTGTAAGTGTAAGCGGAATAATTGGATGGGTAGGGCTTGTGATCCCTCATATTGGAAGAATGCTTATAGGAAATGATAATAAATATTTAATTCCTATTAGTTTTTGTCTAGGCGCCACTTTTTTAATATTTGTTGATAATATAGGTAGAGTTATTACTGGAAGTGAAATCCCTTTAGGAATACTGACAGCACTAATTGGAGGACCTTTTTATGTTTACCTTCTTAAAAAGACTAAAGGAGGTGGATGGTAGATGAAACTTGTGAAAATAGAAGATGCATCTTTTAAATATGGTGATGAGTTTATATTTGAAAATATTAATTTAGATTTATCAAAAGGTGAAGTTTTGTGTTTATTTGGACCTAATGGATGTGGAAAAACTACGTTGTTGGATTGTATTTTGGGTATAAAAAAGTTAAATAGTGGATTAATTACGATTGAAAATACAAATATTAAAAAAATAGGAGTACAAGATTTAGCAAAACTAGTATCTTATGTGCCACAAATACATAATAAGTCTTTTCCTTATAAAGTAATTGATATTGTTTTAATGGGGAGGGCACCCTATCAATCAATATTTTCATCTCCACGAAGTGAAGATATGGAAATAGCAGAGCAGGCATTAGAACTACTGGGAATAAAAGATTTTAAAGATAAAGTTTATACGCAATTAAGTGGTGGAGAAACGCAACTTGTAATGATGGCAAGAGCTATAGCGCAAGAAACTCCAATAATAATAATGGACGAACCAACTGCACATCTTGACTTTAAGAATGAACTGAAAATATTAGAAGCTATAAGTGGATTTGTGAAGAAAAAAGAAATTTCAATTATTATGGCAACGCACTTTCCAAATCATGCTTTCTATTTTGAAAATAGTGGTATAGATACAAAGGTTGCTTTAATGAATAATAAAGTAATAGCCACTTTGGGGAAACCTTCTTGGGTACTTACTGAAAATAATATGAAAAAAGTATTTCAGATTAATTCTAAAGTATTCTCTATAGACGAGGGAGATGGGGATAAGATAAATTTTATAGTTCCTTTGAATTCTAATATTAAATAACTTAAGCAATAGAAATATACATTTTAAACTAATTTGTAATTTGCAATTTGCAATTTGTAATTGATGTTGATTTTATACCATTTGGCCAGAAAATCTTTAATTATTAAATTAATTAAAAGATTGCGCATTGCACATTATTACTTAAGGAATATAGGGAGTATCACAATATTCTAAAACATAGCTAATTTTTGAATGGGGTGGATATGTATGAAGAAAAAGATAAGTGTTTTGATGATTTTACTAATGATAACTTGTTTTTTTACAGGTTGTTCTGATACTGAAAAGTTCATTAAAGATGATAGTATAGAAAAAGTTATTGTGACAGATTGCATAGGAAGAAATGTAGAGATACCAGCTGAAATAGATAAAGTAGGCTGTTTGTATGCAGTATCAGGCCATGTGGTTACTATGTTAGGAGATGGAGAAAAAATTGTTGCAGTAAATGGTGGTCTACAGAGAGATAAAGTGCTATGTGAGATGAATCCGGCAATTTTAGATGCAGTAGTTCCTAAAGTAAGTGGTGATATTAATATAGAAGAATTAGCTAAAGTAAAACCGGATGTTGTCTTTGTAGAGCGGGGCGTAGATGATAATAGTAAATTGTCTAAAATGTTTAAAAAATTTGAGATACCATACTTAGTTGTAGATTTTAATACTATTGAAGAGCAACAAAATATGGTCAGTATGATAGCTCAAGTACTAGGAAAAGAAGAAAAAGCAGAAAAATATAATGAGTTATATGATGAATTAGTTGCAATGGTAGAAGATAGAGTTAAGGATATTAAAGATGAAGATAAGGTTACAGTATATCACTCAGTAAATGAAGCAACAAGGACAGATGCACCAGATACCCTTCCTGTATATTGGATCGAGAAAGCAGGTGCAATTGATGTTTCTGCAACTGAAAAGTTAAATTTAGTAGATAGCGCTTATTATGCAAGTCTAGAGCAAATATTGATGTGGAATACAGATGTTATTTTGGTAAATGAAGATGGCGTAGACGAGTATATACTAGGGCAAGACCAGTGGAAAACTTTAGATGCAGTAAAAAATAATAGAGTATATAAATTGCCAAATGGGGTATCGAGATGGGGACATCCTACATCTATTGAAACACCACTTGCCGTAGTTTGGACTGCTAAAAAATTATATCCAGAACTTTTTGAAGATGTAAATATTGAAGAAATTACAAAGAATTTTTATTCAGAAATATTTGAATATGAAATAGATGATGAATTGGTAGAGAAGATTTTAATTGGCAAGGGTATGAGAGACAGGAAAGAATAATTTTATTGGAGGCATTAGTATGAAAATTTTAATTTGCATTGATGATACTGATAATATTGAAAGTAAAGGGACAGGAGAACTGGCTCAAATGATAGCAGAGTATATAGAAGAAGCTAAGTGGGCTAAATGCAGTAAAATAACAAGACATCAACTATTTATTCATGAAGACATACCATATACATCCCACAATAGTTCAATGTGTTTTGAAGCAAAAATAAATGATGATTTTTATGATGAAATAAAAGATTATGCAATTAATTTTCTGAAAAGTGAGTCGGCAGAAGGCTCTGATCCAGGTTTAGCAATATTAAAATTAAATGAATATGAGAATTATAGTAGACTAATGGAATATGGCAAGAGAGCAAAAGAAGAAGTGATCTTAAAAGAAGAAGCTTATTCTTTAGCTAAAGAAATGCATATTCATCTTTCAGAGCATGGTGGGACAGGAATTGGGGTTATAGGAGCTCTAGCAGGGATAGGCCTTAGACTTACAGGGAATGATGGGCGATTTAAAGGTCAACACAAATTCAAAGTAGAAAAAGAAATATTAACAGTTACAGAAATCTTAGAAAATAAAGATATAGATGAAGTAAGAGAAATTAATAAAGAAAAGCTTGATGAAAAAGAATTAGTACAATTAAGTAAAAAGGTTAAAACAGTTTTTATAGATAATAAATCAGTATTACTTGTTTGTAGGGAAAATGAGAAAGATGAGAAATGGAGTATGTGCAGTAGAGCTATGCTTAGGAAATACTAATTTCAATGCACAAGGCACAATTTACAATGCACAATTGTTGTTGATTTTGTTCCTTGCAGTCACAAAATCTTTAATTATAATAAAGAATAGAGAATAGAGAATAGAGAATAGAGAATAGAGAATAGAGAATAGAGAATAGAGAATAGAGAATAGAGAATAGATGTATATTTATCTATAGTATACGGTCACTTTGGATTGACCATAAGGAATGAGGCTTCCTACTTTAGTAGGTTGAAAAGTAATTAGTAAACTTCCTTAGAATATCCCACCTCTAAGTGTTAACGTAGGTGGTGAGAGTATTCAACCTAAGATTGTTGAATTTTTAAAATTAAAATACGAGTTATGCATTGGAGTGCTAGTTTAATTAATTAGTCTTTAAATAAAATAAAGCTTCTCAACCAAAGGGAGAGAAGCATCCTTAATTGTGCATTGTGCACTGTGCATTGTGCATTATTATTAAAGGTGGTTTTTATTATGTATTTTGAGTTAAACAATAATAAACGAGAATTTAAATATGGTGGGGATAATTTTGAGATGGCTGAGAAGGCTGCAAAAGAATGTAAGTTTTTTTCAGAGGATGTAGAAGATGAGATAATAGCCGATAGTGAATTTTCTTGTTATAATTGTATTTATAGAAGATGGACTTCTAAATCTTTTTCTTGTATGAAGAAAGAAGGGGTAAAATGATTAAGACAGCTATATTAACAATAAGCGATAAAGGTTCAAAAGGTGAGAGAGAAGATATAACGGGACCTACTATTAAGAAATCACTTAAGGAAGGACTTTATTCAGTAGACTATTATAAAATTATACCAGATGAAATAGATGTAATTGAAAAGGAATTAATTTATTTGTGTGATGAATTAAAAATGGATTTGATTTTTACAAACGGAGGAACTGGATTTTCAAAGAGAGATGTTACTCCAGAGGCAACAGAAAGAGTAATATTTAAAAAAGTTCCAGGAATACCAGAGGCAATGAGATTAAACTCACTAAAGATTACTCCAAAGGCAATGCTATCAAGAGCAGTAGCAGGTATTCGTAATGATACTCTTATTATAAACTTGCCAGGTAGTCCAAAAGCAGCAAAGGAAAATCTTGAGTTCATTCTAGAAGCATTACCTCATGGCGTTGATATATTAAAAGGAAAGGCTTCAGAATGTGCTAGAAAATAGGAGGAGACCATGGATTTATTTAATGTAGTGAAAGTTGAAGAAGCAAAACAGATATTAAATGAGAATTTTGTATGTAATTTAGGTAAAGAAACTATAAATATTTCTAAGGCACATGGAAGAATAACTTCAAAAAACGTTTATTCATCAAATCCAGTTCCTCATTTTGCAAGAAGTACAGTGGATGGATTTGCTGTTAATGTAAAAGATGTATATGGAGCATCAGAATCAATTCCTTCAATGATGGATTTAATTGGCGAGGTACATATGGGTAAGGAAGCTACTAGTGAGTTAAGCCTTCCAGGTGAATGTATGTACGTTCCAACAGGGGGAATGTTACCAGTAGGTGCCGATGCTGTAGTGATGATTGAATACACAGAAGTACTGGATGAAAAGACAATATTAATAAAGAGTCCAGTAGCTCCTTTAGAGAATGTTGTCCAAGTAGGAGATGACGTTGATGAGGGAGAAATACTTATAAATAAAGGAAAAGAGATAAGGGCCTATGAGATGGGTTTGTTATCGGGTACAGGAGTTACAGATGTAGAAGTTTATAAAAAGCCAATTATAGGGGTAATATCCACTGGTGATGAAATCATTTCTTATGATAAAGAGCCAAAGATGGGAGAAATACGAGATATAAATTCATTACTGTTGACGTCCCTTGCAAAAGAAAATTTGTGTGATGTTGTAAACTATGGTGCGGTGCAGGATGATTATGATTTGTTAAAAAATAATATTGAAGAAGCTTTAACTAAATGCGATATTGTGTTAGTTTCAGGTGGGAGTTCAGTTGGTAAAAAAGACCAAACGATAAGAGTGATTAATAGCTTAGAAGACTCAGAAATATTAATTCACGGCATAGCTATAAAACCTGGTAAACCAACTATAGTAGGAAAAGTAAAAGAAAAAATTATATTTGGACTACCAGGACATCCTATGGCAGCTGCTGTTGTTTTTAATATATTTGTTAAGCATTATATAGATAGAGCATTAGAATATAAAAAGAAGAATTTATATTTACAAGGCGAATTTACAATGAATTATCATAAAGCTAAAGGAAGAGAAGAATTTTTGCTTGTTAATTTGACTTCAGAAGGAAATAAAATTCATGTAGAACCTATATTAACTAAATCGGGGATTATTTCAAAAATGGCTAAAGCAGATGGTTATGTTAGTATTGAAATGAATAAAGAAGGATTAGAGGAAGGCGAGAAAGTAAAAGTATACTTATTATAGTGTGAAGTGTGAAGTGTGAAGTGTGAAGTGTGAAGTGTGAAGTGTGGAATGTGGAATGTGAAGTGTGAAGTGTGGAATGTGAAGTGTGGAGTTGGAGTGTATACATTGTAGGAGGAAACTTTAATGAAGAGAAATATTTATTTATCAAATGTAACATTAGAAGATGCTATAGGTCAATTTATAGAAAAAATAGATTTTGCTAAGGGGAACAGTGAGGTTATTAAAACTATTGATGCCTTAGAAAGAGTTACATATTCACCTGTTTTTGCAGGGATTTCATCTCCTTTTTATAATTCTTCAGCTATGGATGGTATAGTTACTTTAAGCGAAAAAACTTATGGAGCTTCTGAGAAGAATAGGATAACCCTTGAAGAGAATAAAGATTATATAGTTGTTGATACAGGAGACCCTATTCCTAAAGAATTTGATTCAGTAATTATGATTGAAGATTTAATTAAAATTGATGATGATAAATTTGAAATTTATAAAAGTGCAGCTCCTTGGCAAAATATTAGACCTCTTGGTGAAGATATAGTTGAAAGCCAGCTTATAGTAGCATCAAAGCACGAAATACGACCTATAGATATCGGGGCATTGCTTACTGGTGGAGTTAATGAAATTCCAGTTTATAAGCAGCCAAAGGTTGGAATATTACCAACAGGTACAGAAATTGTAGAGCCAGGTACAACACTTAAAACAGGGGATATTATTGAATTTAATTCAAGGATTTTTTCAGCCCAAGTTAAACAATGGGGTGGAAAAGCTGAAAGATATGATATTGTTGAGGATGATTATGAAAAGATAAAAAAAGCTGTGATTAAAGCATCAGAAGAATGTGACGTTGTGCTTATAAATGCGGGTTCGTCAGCTGGAAGAGAAGATTTTACTTCATCAGTTATAAGAGAATTAGGAGAAGTATTTGTACATGGCGTTGCTATAAAACCGGGTAAACCAGTAATATTAGGGATTGTTAACAATAAGCCTATTGTAGGAATACCTGGTTATCCTGTATCAGCCTATTTCATCATGGAATATTTAGTAAAAAATATTATAACGGAATTTTCAGGTAAGAAAAATATAAAGAGAAAAAAAGTTAAAGCTATACTAGCAAGAAGAGTTATGTCTACTTTAAAATATCATGAATTTGTAAGAATGAAATTAGGATATGTAAATGATAAACTTGTAGCAACGCCTCTTAATAGAGGAGCAGGTCAAACTATGTCTTTGGTAAATGCAGATGCTGTATTAAATGTGCCACAAAATATTGAGGGTTACGAAGAAAGAACAATTGTAGAAGTAGAACTTTTAAAGGATGAAGAAAGCATAAAAAATACATTAGTTTGTATAGGTAGTCACGATCCTATAATTGATATAATTGGGGACTTCATGCATGCTGATGATAAGAATAGTTTTCTTTCATCAGCTCACGTAGGAAGTTTTGGCGGTATAATGGCACTTAAAAATGGAGAAACACATATTTCACCAATTCATCTATTGGACCCTGAAACAGGAGAGTATAATTTAGCCTATATTGATAAGTATCTCAAAGATAAAAATATTGCTTTAATCAAACTAGTTAAAAGAACTCAAGGAATTATGATTAGAAAAGAAAATAAGGATAAAGTTAGTAAAATAGAGGATATTTCTCATAAAAATCTTAAATTTGTAAATAGGCAGAGAGGGTCAGGTACTAGGGTATTATTTGATTATAAGCTAAAAGAATTAGGCTTAAATCCCAAAAGTATAAATGGATATGAAAGAGAAGAATTCACACACTTAGCTGTTGCAGCAGCTATTGCAAATGGAGATGTTGATTGTGGTCTTGGTATATATTCAGCGGCTAAAATAATGAAATTAGATTTTATACCAGTAGCTGAAGAATATTATGATATAGCTATACCATTAGAATTTATAGACTTACCAGTTGTACAAGAATTTATAAAAATCATAAAAAATGATAAATTTAAAAGAAAACTAGATGAACTTGGTGGATATGGTTATGATGAAATTGGAGAAATTATATACCCTAAAGAGGTGAAATAATGATTGATAAATACGAAAGAGAAATTGACTATGTAAGGATTTCTATTACAGACAGATGTAATTTTAGATGTCAATATTGTATGCCAGAGAAAGGTATAGAGAAGAAGAGCCATGATGAGATATTAAGATTTGAGGAAATAATAACTTTAATAAAAACACTCACAAAACTAGGTATAAAAAAGATAAGATTCACAGGTGGGGAGCCGCTAGTTGCAAAAAATATAACAGAATTAATATATAGGACATCAAAAATAGAGGGAATAGAAGATATTGCTATTACGACAAATGGTTCTCTTTTAGAAGAGATGGCCGAAGAATTATTTAAGGCAGGGCTAAAGAGGGTAAATGTCAGCTTGGATACACTAGATGAAAAAAAATTCAAAGATATTACAAGAGGCGGAAATCTTAAGCAAGTTCTAAGAGGCATTGATAAATGTTTAGATATTGGGATGACACCTGTAAAAATAAATACAGTTTTAATTAAAGGTTTTAATGATGATGAGATAAATGACTTGATTTCTTTAACAAAGGATAAAGCTATTAGTGTAAGGTTTATAGAACTTATGCCTATAGGTGAAGGAAAGCAATACTACGATAATGGGATGATTACAGCTGGTGAAGTAATAGAAAAATTAGATGGTTTAATTCCTGTGAAAACTAATAAGGTAAGTACGGCAGTGTTATATAGTAAAAAGGGATATAAGGGTACTATTGGTTTTATTAGTCCACTAAGTTGTAAATTTTGTGATGAGTGTAATAGAATAAGAGTAACTAGTATTGGTACCATTAAACCTTGTCTTCATTCTAAAGAGGAAATAGATATAAAACCATTTTTAGAAAATGAAATAGAATTATATGAAGAACTTAAAAAGACAATATTTAATAAACCTAAAGAACATTTTTTGAACGAAGAAAAAGTGACAAGAACTATGAGGAAAATGAATCAAATAGGAGGCTAAACATGACACTTACACATATAAATGATGAAGGAAGAGCTAAGATGGTGGACGTAAGTGAAAAGAAGGATACCGTAAGAGAAGCCGTTGCTTTCGGAAGTATTTCTATGAAAGAAGAAACTTTAAAAAGAATAGATAAAGGTGATTTAAAAAAAGGAGATGTACTAGCGGTAGCTCAAGTTGCTGGAATTATGGGGGCTAAAAATACTCCGAATATTATTCCTATGTGCCATGGTATTATGATGTCAGGTTGTGATATAAAGTTTGATTTAGATTTTGAAAATAATAAAGTAGATATTTATGCTACAGCAAAAACTATAGGTAAAACAGGAATTGAAATGGAGGCTATTACAGCAGTAAGTTGTGCAGCTATTACAATTTATGATATGTGTAAGGCTATAGATAAAGAAATGGTTATTAAGGACATTATGCTAATTAAAAAAACAGGTGGTAAATCAGGAACTTTTGAGAGAAAAGGGAGAGAGTAATATGGCTAAAATTTTAGCAGTTAATATTAGTGAAAAAAAAGGTGTTGTAAAGAAACCTATAGAAAAAGGATATTTTATAGAGGACCATGGACTAGAGGGAGATGCCCATGCTGGCAAAGGAATTAGACAAGTTAGTCTGCTTGGACAAGAGAGCGTTGATAAAATGAAGGCTCAAGGGGCGCAAGGATTATGTGTAGGTAAGTTTGCGGAGAACTTAACTACTGAAGGAATTGTACTATATGAATTACCTATTGGAACAAAAGTTAAAATCGGGGAAACAGAGATGGAAGTAACTAAAATAGGTAAAGAATGCCATGCAGGTTGTGAAATAAGAAACCTTGTAGGAGATTGTATAATGCCAAGGGAAGGTATATTTACGAAAGTGTTGAAGAGTGGATGGATTAAAGCTGGAGATGATATCCAAATAATAAAATAGTTAGATCAAGAAGAAACCTTTTTATTATTGAAAGGTTTCTTTATTTTAGACTATATTTATATATAGTAGATTCATAAACTATTATTTATAGAATAAAGTTTTTGCTTTAATAATGGCGTGGAGAGTGAAATTTGGTGTCTTAAGTTAAGGATAGTTAATTTTTATGATATAATATTTCAGAGTAATGAATATTCTTGTAATTGTATTGAATTATTGGAATGAAGGAATCTATAAAATATTTAGTACGTCTCAAATATTTAGATATAGTAAAAATAGATAATTTGGAAAAGGGAGTGATATTTTGATTAAACTAATAGTATCTGATATGGATGGTACGCTTTTAAATAATAAAAGTGAGTTAAGCAGTTCTTTTCATAAAACATTGAAGATACTTAAAGAAAAAAATATTCTTTTTATGGCTGCAAGTGGTAGATTTTATAATCAGTTATGCGCAAATTTTGAGGATATTGAAGATGATATAATTTTTGCGGCACATAATGGAGTTATTGTACAAAGTAAAAATTCAAATAATACAATTTATGAAAGTAAAGTTGAATATAAAGATTATAAAAAACTAATAGATTTTAGTAGAGAAAAAGGATTAAATCTAATGATTAGTGATAAAGACTATGCAATCGTAGAAAATCCTTCACAAGAATTCCTTGAAATTTTTGAAAGCTATGGCATGTTATTTGAAGTTGTTGATGATTTACACAAATTAAATAGAGATATTTATAAAATCACATTTTACTGTAAAGATGGCGTTAATAATTCATTAATCGAAGAAATTAAAGAAAATATAGATAGTGATTTAGATGTTGTTTTATCAGGGCATGAGTGGGTAGATTTGATGAAAAAAGGAGAAAGTAAAGGAAAAGCTATTAAAATAATTCAAGAAGCTTATGGTATTAGCGAAGAAGAGACTATGGTTTTTGGAGATCATTTTAATGATGTTTCTATGTTTAGTAGAGCAAAGTTTTCATATGCTATGGAAAATGCACACGAGGATATTAAAAATCAGGCTAAGTATATTGCAAAAGCAAATAGCGAAAATGGAGTAGAAGAAGCTATTCTTGAAAATATAATATAAAAGTTGGTTGGATATGAATATATTTTTAGTAAGACATGGAGAGACAGAGGAAAATAAGAAAAAAGTCTACTATGGAAAAGTTGATGCAGATTTAAATGAAGAAGGTATTCTACAAGCAAAAGAGGTTGGAGAAAAACTAAAGGGGATACCTTTTGATAAGGTTTATACTAGTGAAAGAAAAAGAACAATACAAACAGCTCAATTGATTTTGCAAGATAGAGATGATTTGATGCAGTGCGTGGAAAAAGAAAGAAATAAAGTTATCGAAGACGGTAGATTGAATGAAATTAATTTCGGAGAATTTGAAGGAAAAACTTATAAAGAAATTCAAGAGTTGTATCCTAGTAAGTGTAAAGAGTGGGATAATGATTGGAAAAACTTCACACCTCCTAGAGGAGAAAGCTTTTCTAGTATGTATCAAAGAGTAAAAAAATTTATAAAATCTCTTGAAAAATTAGAAGCAGATAATGTTTTGATTGTAACACATGGGGGAGTAATTAGGACATTTTACTGTTATATAATGAAGGGTGATTTAGATGTTTATTGGAAGTTTTCATCTCGAAATGCAGGTATTTCAAAGCTTAAGTATGAGTATGGGAATTGGTATATAGAAAGTATTAATAATTAATAAGGAAGCTTGTGAAGGAAGGAATTGTAATGAGTAAGATAACTTTAGTTACTGGTGGATGCAGGAGTGGTAAGAGTAGTTTTGCTGAAAATATATATAAAGATGAAGAAGATGTATTATATATAGCTACAGCAAAGGCTATTGATGATGAAATGAAAGACAGGATAGATAAGCATAAAAAGAGTAGAAATAATAAATGGTCGACTTATGAAGGTTACAGGGATTTGGATAGAATAATCGAAAAAAGAAGTGAAAGAAATATTCTACTAGATTGTGTTACTATTTTAATTACAAACTATATGTTCGAAGAAAACAGAGATATTGAAAAAGAAAATGAAAAAGAAGTAGATAAAGTGATTCAAGAAATTAAAATAGATATAGGAGAATTTATTTTAAAAGCAAGAGAAGAAAATAAAAATTTAGTATTTGTAACAAATGAAGTTGGATATGGGATAGTTCCAGAATACAAATTAGGAAGGATTTTTAGAGATATCACAGGATTCATTAATAAATATATAGCAGATCAGAGCGACGAGGTATATCTAACAGTGTGTGGAATTCCTATGAAAGTTAAATAAGAAATTAATAATTTTAACAAATATAACCAAAGTTTAGTTTATAAAATATACTAAAGTAAGAACATGTACAGATGAAGATTATAATTACATGGTATAGACTACTAACTATATTTATATTGGATAAAATCTTAATGAGTTAATCACTTATATATAAATAGATCAGTTAGAAACCATATAGGAGGTATTATATGTCGTTTTTTAAAGATGGTTCGAAATTTGAAAGAGCTTTTGCAAATATTTTCAGGATATTATTAGTTTTATCAGCAATTATTACTTTTTTAAGAGGAGATTATTTAGATTGTTTTGTCAGTATTTTTACTTTATTTCTCACTTTTATTCCTTTTATATTAGCAGATAGGAACAATATTAAATTACCGGCTTCATATCAGATAATAATATTAGCATTTATATTCGCAGCTCAATACTTAGGGGAGTTGAATTCCTATTATTATAAATTCTGGTGGTGGGATAGTATGCTGCACACCTTTTCAGGAGTAATACTTGGGTTTTCAGGAATTTTATTAGTATATATATTAAATAGAATGGAAGATGTAGATGTTTATTTAAGTCCTTTTTTTGTGGCCTTATTTGCTTTTACATTTGCTGTCTCAATAGGAGCTTTATGGGAAATATTTGAATTTACTATGGATACTACTTTTGGTTTAAATATGCAAAAGAGTGGACTTGTAGATACTATGTGGGATTTGATAGTAGACAGTATAGGCGCAATAGTAGCAGCAGTATACGGATATTTGTATGAAAGACATGAAAAAACTGGGATGTTCGAAACTTTATTTGATGGTTTTAAGAATATGAACCCTCGGCTTTTCACTAAAGATGAAGATGATATTACAAAAGGGATGTAATGGTGATTAAAATGAAAATAGTTAATAACTTTTTATTGTACTTTCAATTTTTCACAAGAATACCTATAAATAAAAATTTAGAATGTGATAGAAAAAATTTTAGAGAAGGATCTTATTTTTTATTATCAGTTGGTTTGCTTATAGGAGCTGTTCAATGGTCAATAGCATCCCTATTTAAGGAATATTTGCCTGGAAATATAATATCAATAATTATAATTGCAATACCCATTGTACTAACAGGAGCTTTGCATTTAGATGGTCTTGGAGATATGTTTGACGGATTTTATGCTTTTAAGGGTGGTAAAGACAAAATCATAGAAATTATGAAAGATAGTAGAATAGGTACCTTTGCATGTGCAGCTATTGTTATTGATATTTTACTTAAGATTTCATTGATGGAGTTTTTTATAGGTAGGGGTAATTTAGTTATAATACTTATTTTGCCAGTAATTAGTAGATTTACGGTGTTATTACTAGGTTATATAGGTAAAGTAGCAAAAGAAAAGGGAACAGGCAATATTTTTATCGGTAACATAGGAAAGAGAGAACTTTTAATAGCCTTAGTTTTAACAGCAATAGTAAGTGTATTATTGTTAGGAGCATTATATAGTTTTATTATTATTTTCTGTGCAATATTAATTACAATCTTGTTCAATTTATATTGTAATAAAAAAATAGGTGGACTTACTGGTGATACTTTGGGTGCTAATATTGAGATTGTTGAAATAATAATTGGTATAGTTTATATATTATTAATATAAAGAAATGCACAATTTACAATGCACAATGCACAATTTAGGATGATTTTGCATAGCAAAATCTACTATTTAATTAAAAAAATTCCGGAATCTGTACTCTGCAAATTGCACATTTATTTTAGAAAGAACGGGGGATTTTCATGAAGAATTATAATTTAAGAAAGTTTATTTTAGCGGCACTTTTTATTGCTCTTAGTCTTGTTGGGGCTCAAATTAAAATATTCAACTCTATTGCTTTTGATTCTTTGCCTGCTTTTTTTGGAACATTAATAATTGGGCCTTATTATGGAGCTTTAATAGGTTTTTTAGGGCATATGTTTACGGCGTGGACAAGTGGATTTCCTTATACACTGCCTGTACATATTATTACGGCTTTTAGTATGGCACTAACCATGGTGGTATTTTATTTTGCCCATAAGAAATTTGGTAACGTTGTTGCCTGTATCATTGGAGTGTTATTTAATGGACCAATAGCACTTCTTTTATCAGCGCCATTACTGATTCCAATGATGAAAGTGCAAGGGGTTATAGTATTAGTTCCTATATTATCATTAGTTTCATTTATAAATATATTTTTGACGTTGATTATTTTTAGATATATACCGGAAGAAAGCATAAAATAATAATGCACAATGCACAATGCACAATGCAAAATGCACAATGCAAAATGCACAATGCAAAATGCACAATTTAGGATAGTTTTCTTCCCTTTGGTCAGAAAGTCTTTAATTAATTTAAAATTCTCCGAGGTACGAAGAAAATTATCAATAATTGCAAACTGCACATTTCAAATTGAACATTAAGATTAAAATTGAAAATAATTTATTTAAACAATAGTATATATAAACAGTTCCTTAAAATATAGCTTAATAAAAAGAAGTGGTGATTTAGAGATGAAAAAAGTTCGGGATATATCTCTTCATAGATTGAATGATGAAGAGACTTTAGTTGTTGTTTGCGATAGCTGTGGGGGTATTGGTGAAAAAGAAAATGATGTACTACAGGTACCGCCATTTTATACAGGCAAATTTACGGCTAGAGTGCCTCTAATTGAATTATTATGTACAGGTGCTAGAGTAGTGTCCATAACTAATAACGTTTGCTGTGAGATGGAACGGACTGGAAGACAGATTATTAGAGGGGTTTTATCAGAAATGAAGGAGTTAGAAATAGAGGAAGATTTACTTACAGGGAGCACTGAAGAAAACTTCACAACTTCTATGACAGCTGTTGGAATTACTGTTATTGGTGTGGCAAAAAATAAGGATATTAAAATAAATAATATAAAATCAAATTCTATAATTGCTTTAGCAGGAATTCCTAAAGTTGGAGCAGAGATTGATTTTAGTAAAGATGATGATATAGTAAGTTATACTCAAATTAAAGAGCTCTTAGCAATAGGAGGAGTTTATGAATTAGTTCCTGTAGGATCTAAAGGGATTTTATATGAAATTGAAGAACTTTCAAGTAATAATAATATGAAATTTAATTTAGATGATAATAATATAATTGATTTGTATAAATCAGCAGGTCCTGCAACTTGCGTAGTATTTGCAGCGGAAGAAGAGATTTACATGAAAAGATTAAAAAATAAGTATGTTAAATTAGGGAATATCTATAAGAAATAAAAAGTCATATTTTTCAGGAGAAAATGATGAGTAAATCTTTTAAAATAAAGTTGGTATTGATATTTTTGCTTCCCATAACTATGTTACTAAGTTATATTTCTAAATTATATCCATATATAGTAGAGAGAGCTTACTCCAATGGAATAAATAGAATAATTAGATCCATTTTAAGTCGTATAACTGGAATTATACCTTTTTCTGTAGCAGAGATTTTATTGTATTTATTAATAATTTTTATTGTGATTTATATAGGCCTATCAGTTTATAGATTAATGACAAATAAATTTGAAAATAAAAGGAATTTATTTATTAGTTTTATAGTTAATAGCTTAGTTATGATTTCAGTTATGATTTCTCTATTTATGTTTCTATGGGGATTTAATTATAATAGACCTTCATTAGCGGATTTATTAGGAATTAGTAAAGAGGAGAATACTACTGAAGATTTAATAAATCTTTGTACAGATTTAATTATGGATGCCAATAGATTAGAAAAGAAACAAACTAAAAATTCTAATGGAGTAACATTTATAAATGAAGATTTTAATAGTATTGCAAATAGAGCTCATTTAGGATATGACTCAATTGCTAAAGAGTATTCATTTTTAGCGGGGAAATACGGAGTTCCAAAAGGAGTGATTTTATCAGAAAAGATGTGTTATACAGGAATAACAGGAATTTTTATACCATTTACGACAGAAGCCAATGTAAATACTTTTATTCCGGATTTTATGATACCTGCAACAACGGTACATGAGATGGCACATCAGAGAGGAATTGCAAGAGAGAATGAAGCTAATTTTTGTGCGTATTTAGCGTGTGTTAATCATACAGATGAAGATTTTCAATACTCAGGAACTATACTCGCCCTTATTTATTCATTAAATTCATTGAAAAGAGATAATTATGAATCTTACAAGCAGATGATGTTGCAATTAGATGATGGGGTAAAGACTGACTTTAAATATTTGAATGAATTTTGGGATAAATATGAAGGTAAAGTAGAAGAAATTTCAGATAAGGTTAATGATACATATTTAAAGACAAATGGTCAAAAAGATGGAGTAAAAAGTTATGGGCAAATGGTAGAGCTTTTACTGGGATATAAAAATAAATAAATTGCAAAAAAAAATAGAAAAGTTAACAGAAAATTTAATTTACTTATGGATTTTAAAAAAACAATTTTATCAAAAAATTGTTTTTTTTTTTTGGGTATTGTAAGTGGTTTAGATACTACTTCTGAGTAATAATAAAAAAAAATATATAGAAGACATGTTTTTACAGAAATTTCCATTAAACTTTGATATAATTATATATGTAGTTGTGAATAAATGTTAGTAACTTTGAAACATAATTTATTTTAAGAATGGAGGATATTAATGGAAGAAGAATTAACATTAGATTTACGGGAGCTTTTTTATATTCTTAAGAAAAGAATTAAATTAATTTTAATTATTACGATAACTGCAACTGTGGTATCAGGAGTTATAAGTCAGTTTATGATTACGCCTATTTATGAATCGAAAATGAGTGTTTTTATTGGTAAAGAACAAAGTACTATAACACAAGATGGTATATACACAAGTAGTGATGTAACTATGTATCAAAAATTAATGAAAACTTATGCTTCTATTGCTGAATCTAAGACAGTTATAGAAGCTGCTTTGAAATCAGAAGATATTAATATAAAAATTAATGAAGCACAAGCAATGCTTTCAGTAACACCAGAAGCAGATACTCAAATTATGAGTATTAGTATACAATCGAAAAATCCTAAAGAAGCACAAAAGTTAGTTTCAGCAATAACTACAGCTTTTATAGAAAGATCAGGAGAAGTTATCCATAATGGACAAGTTGAAGTTATTGATAAACCTGAAATACCTGAAATACCAAATAAACCTAATAAAAAGTTAAACATTTTAATAGCTTTCTTTTTAGGATTAATGATTTCTATTGGTATAGTATTTGTATTAGAATACCTTGATAATACAATAAAAACAAAAGGTGATATTGAGAAATACATAGGTATTCCTGTTATTGGAATTATACCGGAGTATATGGCAAAATAAATTAGGAGGAGAAAAATGTTTATTGTTAAAAATGACCCTAAAAGTCTTGCAGCAGAAGCTTATAGAACTCTTAGAACGAATATACAATATTCTTCAATTGATGAAGAAATAAAAACAATTCTTATAACTAGTGCTGTTCCTACAGAAGGAAAATCTTCAATTACAGGTAATCTTGCCTTAGTACTAGCTAATAATGGTAAAAATGTTCTAGTTATTGATTGTGATATGAGAAAACCTACAATTCATAAAAAAATGAATATATCTAATAAAGTAGGACTCTCTAATTTTCTTGCTGGTGAAGTAGAATTTATAAATATTGTTCAAGAATACGAAAATAATGTGTTTGTAATTACTGCGGGGAGCATTCCGCCAAACCCAGCAGAAATTTTAGAATCGAACAAAATGAATGACTTTATTAATAAAATGAAAAATCAATTTGATTATGTCATAATTGATTCACCACCTATAATTGTAGTTACAGACGCGCAAGTTCTTGCACCGAAAGTGGATGGAGTTATATTAGTTGTAGCAAGTAAAAAAGCAGACCGAGAAGCTACTATAAGAGCTAAAGAATTACTTGAAAAAGTTCAAGCTAATTTGATTGGTGCTGTATTAAATAAAGTAGAAGTTATAATTGGAAAAGGATACAAATCTAAGTATGGGTACCAATATTACTATG
This sequence comes from Clostridium sp. DL1XJH146, assembly GCF_054819755.1. Lineage (NCBI taxonomy): Bacteria > Bacillati > Bacillota > Clostridia > Eubacteriales > Clostridiaceae > Clostridium > Clostridium sp. DL1XJH146. The sequence continues at coordinate 98,433 of NZ_JBTVVN010000002.1, read as the reverse complement.
GAGAAAAGGATGACAATAAAAAGAAAAAGAAGAGAGCCAAAAATAAAATAAAAAATGTATCTTAATTATTAAAAGGGAGCTTGTTTAATCAAGGTCCCTTCATTAATGAGAATATATTACATTATAATTGTTTTAGCAGTTATTATGAGAATTATAGTAATTTTAAAAAGTTTTTTAATATGCAATAATTAGCAAATATGATAAACTAATTGTATTAAAAATAAATCTATTTATTGAGTATTTACTGAAAAATTGGAAAAACTAAATACATATTATATTAAGAATTATTAGGGAGTGTTTTATATGGAGAAAATTGATTATAAAAAGGAATTAAGTCAACTATATAAGCCACGAAAAGGTACCATGAGGTTAGTTGATGTACCCAAAATGAAATATTTAATGGTGGATGGTGAAGGAAATCCAAATACTTCAGAAGATTTTAAAAAATGTGTAGAAGCAATGTATTCTTTAGCATATTCAATTAAATTTATTTCTAAAGAAAAAGGACAAGATTATGTTGTAATGCCCTTAGAGGGGTTATGGTATGCTGATGACCTGGATTCTTTTGTTAAAGATGAAAAAGGTAAATGGAAATGGACTTTGATTATAATGCAACCTGAAAATATAGGGAATGAAATATTTGAGATTGCAAAAGAAAAAGCTAAAAAGAAAAAAAAATTTGAGAAAATTGATGAGATAAGATTTGATATATTTGATGAAGGAATGGCAGCTCAAAGGCTATATATTGGAGATTATTCTGAAGAAAAAGAGGCAATAGCTGAACTACATGAATTTATAAAAGAAAATGGATTAGAGAAAGTTCTTTATCATCATGAAATATATTTAAGTGATGCTAGAAAAACTGATCCTGAAAAATTAAAAACAATTTTAAGGCAGCCTTGTAGAAAAGAACAGATGAAATAAGTATGACAAAATACATTATATTAACATTTAGTAACAATTAAGCGATACTATTGAAATTAATATTTTATTTTTGTGGTGTTATTTATGTTTTTTTGGTAAAATGTAATTATGTTAATTAAATATCAAAGAATAATTAGTGTTAATTAAGGAGTGGTGATATGAAGTGCAATTTTAAAATTACAGATAAAGTCCATTGGATTGGTGTTAATGATAGAGAAACACATTTATTTGAAAACTACTGGCCTTTAGAAAAAGGAGTATCATATAATTCATACATAATAAATGATGAAAAAGTAGCTATTTTAGATACTGTAAAATTCAATAAAACAGAACTTTTTATAGAAAATATTAAATCTATAATAGGAGATAAAAAAGTAGATTATTTAATTGTTAATCATATGGAGCCAGACCATTCTAGTTCTATGAGTGCAGTTATATCAGAATGGCCAGATATTAAAATAGTTGGTAATAAGAAAACTTTTGATTTTATAAAAGGATTCTACGATATATATGATAATTTTTATGAAGTAGATGACGGAGATTCTCTTGACCTAGGTGAACATAAGTTGAAGTTTTATTTAACTCCAATGGTTCATTGGCCAGAGACTATGATGACTTTTGATGAAACTTCAGGGGTGTTGTTTTCTATGGATGCATTTGGTGGATTTGCAGCTTTAGATGGTACTATTTTTGATGATGAAGTTAATTTGGAATTTTATAAAGATGAAATTAGAAGATACTATTCCAATATAGTAGGTAAGTATAGTGGAATGGTGCAAAGAGCCCTTAAAAAATTAAGTGGACTAGAAATTAAAATGGTTGCACCTACTCATGGCCCAGTTTGGAGAACAAGTCCTGAAACAATTATTGATTTTTATGATAAGTGGAGTCGTCATGAAGCAGAAGAAGGCGTAGTTATTGTGTACAGTTCTATGTACGGAAATACAGCAAAAATGGCTAATCATATAGCAAGAGTGGTAGCAGAGTCAGGTATAAGAAATGTAAGAGTATATGACGCATCTAAGACTCACGTTTCATATATTATATCTGATATTTGGAGATTTAAAGGAGTTATACTTGGTTCATGTGCGTATAATGGAACTCTTTTCCCAGCTATGGAAACTGTAACTAGTAAAATTTATCATTCAGGGATTAAAAATAGATATTTAGGAATATTCGGTAATAAATGTTGGAGTGGTGGAGGCGTTAGAAATCTTGAAGCTTTTGCAGAAAGAACCAAGTGGGAAGTTGTTGAAGCTTCAGTAGAAGCAACTTACACTCCTAAAGAAGAAGAATATGAAAAATTGAGAATTATTGGCGAGAAAATGGCTGAGAAAGTAAAAAATAACCCTAATTAATAACTAAAGAAATATACCAGAGCTTAGATGCTCTGGTATATTTTTTAAACCGTTGATGGAATATTAGCGTTTAGTTATTATAAAAAAGAATTTATTCAGCATTAAGTTACAAGGTTTTTGATGATATAACATTTTAGTATAAATGTTATATGTGAAAATACGTATTGAAAAAAGTTACTAATTAATATATATTATTAAGTATGAAGAGAATTTATTAGTAAATTCAATAAAAAAATAGGAGAGATTAAAATGAAAAAAATATTTATTACATTTATAACATTAGTACTAGCTATATCTTTAGTAGCATGTTCAAGTAACGATGAAGTTACTTCAAATGATAAGGAAGAACTTATAGTAGGAATGGAATTAGCTTATCCTCCATTTGAAATGACTGACACTGATGGTAATCCTACAGGAGTTTCTGTTGATATTGCTAATGCTTTAGGCGAATACTTAGGAAGACCTGTTAAAATTGAAAATATGTCTTATAGTGGATTAATTCCATCTTTAACTACAAAAAAAATTGATATAATTCTTTCATCCATGACAATTACAGAAGAAAGAAAAGAAACTATTGATTTTTCGGACCCTTATTCTAAGTCATATTTATCATTACTTGTAAATAAAGATTCATCAGTACAAAATGCAGAAGATTTAAATGCAGAAGGAATTAAAATTGCAGTTAAAAAAGGAACTACGGGGCATATTTATGCTACAGAACATTTCCCAAAAGCTGAAATTATGGTTTATGAAAAAGAAAGTGCTTGTGTTTTAGATGTTGTACAGGGTAAGGCCGATGCATTTATTTATGATCAAATGACTATATATAAAAATTGGCAGAATTATCCTGATTCAACTAGAGCTGTTCTTGAACCTTTCCAAGAAGATTTTGAGTACTGGGGCATTGCAATGAGGCAAGGAGAAGATGAACTGAAGTCAGAAATAAATCAATTCTTAAAAGAATATAAAGAAAAAGGTGAATTTGAAAAATTAGCAGAAAAATATTTTACAGAAATGAAGAAAAACTTTGATGATATGGGAATTCCTTTTTTCTTTTAGATTATGACATAATTATTGTTGGTTTATAAAGTATTATTAAAAAATACTTTGCAAACCAACAATTCTTTATAATTAAATTTTTTTAGAGGTTATTGACATTATTTAAAGTGAGATTTTAAAGTAAGAGGGGTTTTATCAAATGAATAAAAAAATATTAAACGGTTTTTTAGTATTCTTTACAGCGGTAGCTATTCTTGCCTTTTCTTTGTCAAGATTAGATTATACATTCAAGTGGGCTACGGTTTTTGTTTATAAAAGCAAATTTATACAAGGTTTTATAATGACTGTGGTAATTAGCTTTTTTTCATTGTTTTTTTCTTTATTTTTAGGGGTACTAATGGCTCTTGCTAGAAAAAGCAAATATATGTATTTTAGATATCTAAGTCAGTTTTATATAGAAATCGTTAGGGGAACACCTTTTCTAGTGCAAATTTACTTTTTCTACTTTATTATTGCAACAGCTTTTGGTCTTAGTAATAAATATGTTCTAGGAATCATTATATTATCTTTATTTTCGGGTGCTTATGTTACAGAGATAATTAGAGGTGGAATAGAAAGTATAAATAAAACACAGCTTGAAACGGCAAAATCTTTAGGATTTACTTCTTTTCAAACCTATAGATTTATTATAATTCCCCAGGTAATAAAGAGAATTCTACCATCGCTTGCTGGACAATTGTCATCTTTGGTTAAAGATTCGTCACTATTATCAGTAATAGCGGTAAGTGAATTTACCATGAATGTGCTAGAAGTTGATTCCCTGAACTTCAGAACTTTTGAGAATTTAACTGTACTAGCTGTGGGGTATTTATTACTTACACTCCCTATATCCATTCTTTCAAAGAAACTAGAAAGGAAATTCCATTATGAAGCTTAGTATAAGAAATTTAACAAAATCATTTAACGGAAATGTAGTTTTAAATAATTTAAATTTAGAGATAGAAGATAAACATTCTTTAGTAATAATAGGACCATCAGGTGGTGGTAAATCAACGTTACTAAGGATAATTGCAGGACTAGAAATGCCTGATAGCGGAGAGATATATTTAAATAATAAAAGAATAGAATTTAATGAGAACTACCTACGAGAATATAGAAAGACTTTGGGCGTAGTTTTTCAATCATATAATTTATTCCCACATTTTTCTGCGATAGAAAATATAACGCTTCCGCTCATTCAAGTACATAAAAAAAATAAAGAGGAAGCAAATGAAATTGCAGTTAGATTGCTTAAAAGATTTCAATTAGATGAACATGCTTATAAGAAACCAGTTCAATTATCAGGTGGACAGCAACAAAGAGTTGCTATAGTAAGAGCGCTAGCTATAAGTCCAGAATGTTTATTATTTGATGAACCGACATCAGCTTTAGACCCGGAACTTACATCAGAGGTACTAGATACAATAATATCTCTTAAAGAAGATAAAAGAGACCTTATGGTTGTAACGCATGAGATGGGATTTGCAAGGAAAGCTTCTGATTATGCAGTTTTTGTATCGGGAGGTAAAATAGCCGAGCAAGGAGAAAAAACAGAAATTTTTGATTCACCAAAATCTGATGAGCTTAAAAAGTTTTTTAATAAAGTACTTAATGTGGAAGAATAGGGGTAAAATACAATGCATAATGCATAATGCATAATGCACAATGCACAATTAAGGATGATTTTCTTCGTTCCTTAGAAAATCTTTAATTAATAGTAGATTTTAAACTGTGAACTATTAAATTGTAGATACCATTTCAATATAAGCTAAAATTGTGGTAAAATATAATTTGCGTTATTAATTAAATTCGTGAGGATGATAAAATTGAGCAGATTAATTTTAGCAGAGAAGCCTTCTGTTGCGAGGAACTTAGCTGAAGCACTAGGCTGTAAAACTAAAAAAAGAGGATATTTAGAAGGAAAAGACTATGTAATTACATGGGCATTTGGTCATCTGCTTACTTTATGTGATTGTAAAGACTATGATCCTAATTTAGCCTTGTGGAGGTTTGAAAACTTTCCGTATATACCTGAAAAATTTCAATATAAAATAAAAAATGATGGAAAAAATAGAAATGTTATAGATGAGGGAGCGAAACAGCAGTTAGAAGTTATTAAAAATCTTTTAGATAGAGAAGATGTTACAGAAATAATATCTGCAACGGATTTTGATAGAGAAGGGGAGCTTATAGCTTTGCTTATATTTAACTATCTTAAGCCTAGCAAACCTATTTATAGAATTTTAATAAATGAGTGGACTCCTACTGAAATAAAAAAGGGACTTGCAAATCTTAAAAAAGATGAGGAAATGAAAAATCTACAAGATGCTGGAATTAGTAGACAATTAGCAGATTGGGTAATAGGTATTAATTTTACGTCAATGGCTACGATGAAGTATTCTAGAGGTAAGGGTAATTTGCTTAATATCGGAAGAGTTTTGATGCCAACTTTAAAGATGATATATGATAGAGATATGCAAATTAATAACTTTAAGGTAGAAGAATTTTTCGAACTAAACGCTGTTTTTGAAAATGAAAAAGGAGAGTATAGTGCTAAATTTTTTCATGGCAAAAAAGAGAAATTTGAAAATAAAGAAAGCGTAAAAAAACTTAAAGACGAAATACAAGGTAAAGATGGAATGATTTCTGAAAAAGAAGTTGAAATAAAATACGTTAATCCTCCTAGCTTATTTAATTTAAGCAATTTGCAAGGATTTATTACAAGTAAATATAAAGGATGGACATCAAATAAAGTACTTCAGGTAGCTCAAAGTTTGTATGAAAAAAAGTTTATCACGTATCCTAGGACTGAAAGTACAGCATTAGAAGAAAGCTTGAAAGAAAAAGCTGAAAAAGTGTTAAATATATTAAAAAAGGACTTACCATTTAAAGATGAAATAGTATTTAGTGATTCTAAAAAAGTTTTTAATAATAAAAAAGTAGAAGGTCATAGTGCTATTATACCAACGTATATTATTCCAAAGAATTTATCAAAAGATGAGCAGAATGTATATGATGCAATAAAGAATAGATTTATATCAGAATTTATGCCGTCTTCTAAATATGAGAATACAAAGATAATAACAACGGTAAAAGGTGATAATTATGATAGGTTATTCGTTACAAAAGGTAAAATCTTAAAGGTTAAAGGCTGGCTTAAACTATATGATGATGATAAAAAAGATGAATTATTACCACCAGTGGAAAAAAATGATATAGTAAAAATGAAAGAACTTAAAATGGTATCGAAAAAGAGTAAACCACCTGCGCATCATACTGAAAAGACTCTTTTAAAAACAATGGAGACCTGTGGCAAAGGCAAAAATAATGATGAAGAAGAAACGGATATACTATATGGATATTCCATAGGAACAGCAGCAACTAGAGCGGATACCATTAGTAAATTAAAATATGCTGGGTATATTGAAGCAAAGGGTAAATCTTTGATTGTAACTGAGAAAGGAATAAAACTTGTTCAAATTTTCCCTATAAAAGAACTATTAGATTCGGATTATACAGGAAGGCTTGAAAAGAAACTATATGATATAGAAAAAGGCAATTTTAAGAAAATTGATTTTCTTAAGGATATTTATAACTTTACTAATAATGGTGTCAATAGGATAAAAAGAGGTAGAAATGATATAATTTGTGATACTAGAGAGATACAAAGCCAGAATAAAACGAAATGACAAACAAAAAATAATATGGTAAGTGTAAAACAGAAGATATTTTAGAAAACTAAAAATCTTCTGTTTTGTTAAAATAAAGACTATTTGCTAATTTAAAACTGTGGTAAGTTGTCTAAAATGTCTTTTGGTTCGCATTTTTCTGTAGATACAATAGTTTCAACACCATTCTCGTTTTTTTCTACTCTCACTGATTCTACCTGACCAATTTTAGCAAGAGCTACTATCTTATTTAAAGACAAAATTTCTTCATTAGTATTCATTACATTAGTAATATCCCCATCTTGATTTTTTCTAACTTTGATAATTTTCAAAAAAAACTCCTCCTTAATTCAACCTAATTTAATGCAATAAAAATATGTGATTTTTTAGATTTAATATAAGTAGTATTAGGTATTATAACTATAAATATTTAATGAAATTATTGGATAAATACTTGGTCCAGAATATTTATTAGAAAATATGTTATTTAGCAAAAGAAATTCTAAAATATTAAGAAAAGCTTAAGATTTTCATCTAGTAATTAATAAGATTTATTTGATACTATATTTTTAAAGTTATTAAGAGAGAAAAGTAATTAATGTTTTTAACTATTTTGTAAATATATCTATAAATTTAAATGGTAAAATATTATAATGAAGGGTGGTTGATGTATTTTATGATAATAAAGGCTATTAAGCAATTAAATAATAATTACAAGCATTTTTATATACTTAGCTATTATTGTTTTATTTTGTTACTTTATAAAACTTTTAATAGAGAGATAGTTCCAGAACATTTTATGTATTCATATTTAGATGATTATATACCCTTTGTAAAAGAAATGATTATACCATACTTATACTGGTATATTTATATTGCAGTTACATTGATATACTTAGGGTTTAAAAATAAGAACAATTTTTATAATTTAGCAATTTTTATGTTTGCTGGAATGACGTTTAGTTTTATTATTTATGCAATATTCCCAAATGGACAAAATTTAAGGCCTATTATTCAAGAAAATGATATTTTTTCTAGGGTAGTACAAGGTATTTACAATGGAGACAAGCCTACAAATTCAGCTCCTAGTATGCATGTTATTAATACGCTTGCAGTTTATGTAGCAATAAAAAATGATGAGGCATTATCGGAAATAAATTGGGTAAGAATTGGTTCATTTATATCAATGATTTTGATTATTTTATCAACTATGATGGTAAAACAACATTCTATTTTGGATGTTTTTGCTGGAATGATAGTAAGCGTAGTATTATATTTATTAATATATAAGTTAGATATTATTAATTCATTTGTTAGACTCATATCTACTAAGAGAAATTCACAAAGTATTCAAAGTAATAAAAGAGCTAGTTAGTATATATTTTTAAAGAGAATTAATATTGCCTCAAATGATTGCATAGAATTAATAGAGCAATTTTTTGAGGTAATTTTTATGATTAAAACAGGGTTGGTTTTTTCTGGTGGTGGTGGGAAAGGTGGATATGAAATTGGTGTTTGGAAGGCAATGAATGAGCTAGGTATAAAAGCAGAAGTGGTTTCGGGATCATCAATTGGAGCACTTAATGGTATTTTTTATACTCAAGGAAATCTACAGAAAGCTATAAGTTTCTGGGAAAATATTCAATCAAATGATATTATAGTTATAAGCGTTAATGATATTATTAATAAGTTATCAGGTTGTTTTCTTCAGAAGCTATTTATTAAAGATAAAAAGAATTGTTATTATGATAATAGAGGACTGATAAGCGAGGTAGGTTTAAAACTTATAATAAAGGAATATATAGATAAAGAGACTATTTTAAAATCAGATATTAATTTTTATGTATGTGTTGTAAATATGATATCTATGCAAGCTGAATATTTTAAATTAAAAGATTATGATAAAGGATTGATGGATGAAATTATTCTGGCATCATGTTCTATACCAGGTATATTTGATGAAGTTGAAATAAATGGACAAAAATATTATGATGGTGGTCTTGTAGATAACACACCGATAATGCCTCTAATAAAAGAAGGGTGTCAAAGAATTATCGTGGTGTATTTAAATAATGAAAGTAAAATAAATAAAGAAGAATATAAAGGAAAAGAAATAATAGAAATAATTCCAAGTAAGAATTTAGGTGGATTTTTCTCAGGGACTTTTGATTTTACTAATAAAGGGTCTATAAGGAGAATTAATCTTGGGTATAAGGATGCAATGTTTGTATTAAATAAGTGTATAAATAAATTTTAAATCTGTATCAAAGTCAAATGAAATAGCTCAGTAATTAAGTAATTTTAATGAAATACCCAATTAAAAAGCCGGCAATCTTGTTGGCTTTTTTAGTTGACTAGGTGAATTTATTACATCAATTGAATTATATTGATATAATATTGATAATAACATAAACTTAAAGTTTATATATTAAAAAATATAGGAGGAATACTATATGGTATATGAAATGAAGAATCCATATTTAAAAGTAATTATTGATAGTAAGGGGGCAGAATTAATTAGTTTAAAAACTGTAAAAGATAATTTGCAATACATATGGTCGGGTGATCCATTATATTGGAAAAGGCATGCACCTGTGTTATTTCCTATTGTAGGTAAAGTAAATAATGACAGATACAAAATAAATGGACTGGAGTACGAACTGCCACAGCATGGATTTGCTAGGGATATGGAATTTAAATTAGAGGATAGTGGAGAGCAATATGTAGAATATTCATTGAGCAGTAATGAAGAAACAATAGAAAAATATCCATACAAATTTAAATTATATATTAGATATGAATTGTTGGATGAAGGACTTAAGATAAGTTATAAAGTAGAAAACAAAGATAATGGGGCAATTTACTTTTCTGTTGGGGCCCATCCTGCTTTTAATTGTCCATTATTATCTGATGAAAAATTTAGTGATTATTATTTAGAGTTTAGTGAAATAGAAAATGAAGGGATATATCCTTTTGAAGAAGGTTATATTGTAGGAGAGAAAATCCCATTTTTAAAGGAACAGAAAATATTACAATTATCTCAAAAATTATTAGAAGATGGAGCCTTGATTTTTGAAAACCTAAAATCTTCAAGAATAACTCTAAAGAGCTACAAAAATGATAGATATATCATGGTAGATTATGAAGGCTTTCCTTATTTGGGCATATGGTCTAAAGAAGATGGTGCCTCTTTTATTTGTATTGAACCTTGGTATGGTATTGCTGATTTAAAGGGTTATGAAGGCGATTTTAAAGATAAGCAAGGTATCATTGAAGTACTGCAGAATGAAATATTTGAATGTAATTATTCATTTCAAATAAAGTAATGAGAATTTATAGCTAAATAAGGAAAATCACACTTGGGAAAATATTGTAATAATTTTGAGAAAAGTTTAATAATCTTAATAATTTGATATAATATACTGTTTGTATTATAATGTTGTTGTATTATAACAAATGGAGATTAAATTGGTTTAGTCAAACATACTGTGAAAAGAATCTCACAATAAGTATATATTATCTTGAAATAAATATTAAAGTAAATTTGGCATAAAATTTGCTTTAATATTTATATAGTATAAAGAAGGGGTGATAAATATGAAATATATTATTAATCGTAGCAATAATCCTTATTATAACCTAGCATTTGAAGAATATTGTTTTAAGAAATTGGAAGAAGATGAAATCGTTTTCTTGTGGAAGAATAGCCCTACTGTTGTTATAGGGAAAAATCAAAATACATTAGAAGAAATTAATGAAGAGTATATCAATGCAAACGATATAAAAGTTGTAAGAAGAATAACTGGTGGTGGAGCAGTTTATCATGACCTTGGAAATCTAAATTTTACTTTTATTAAAAAAGTTGATAATATTGAAGAATTAGATTTAAAAAAATATGCTTCACCTATTGTTAGTGCATTAGAAAAATTTGGGGTTAAAGCTGAACTTAGCGGTAGAAATGATATTACAGTGGATTCGAAAAAAATATCAGGTAATTCTCAGTCTATATATAAAAACAAAGTACTCCATCATGGAACTATGTTAATTGATTCGGATTTAAGTGTATTAAGTAAAGCATTGAAAGTTAAAAAGGAGAAATTTGAGTCAAAAGGAGTTAAATCAGTAAGAAGTAGAGTGACAAATATAAGACCATATTTAAATTATGATTTTAGCATTGAAGAGTTCGAAGAGGAATTAATAAATCAATTATTTATTCAAGAAAAGGAAGAGAAGAAAGAATTAGTTTTATCTGCTTACGATTTAGAAAATATTAAGGAATTATATGAGAGTAAATATAGTACATGGGAATGGAATTATGGATTTTCACCAATATTTAATTATAAAAATATAAAAAGATGTACTGCGGGAACGGTTGAATTTAATGTAGATGTTAGAGATGGTTACATAAAAAAAGTCAGAATATTTGGAGATTTTTTTGGTAATAAAGACATTAATGAGTTAGAAGAAATTTTAATTGATACTAAATTTATGAAAGAAGATATTCTTCTGAAATTAGACCATATTGATTTGAGTAACTATATACTTCATATGGCTTTAGACGATTTTATAGCTTGTATGTTTGAATAGAAACTTGAATGGGGGGGCTTTAAATGGTTAATTTAACTACTTTGGATTATAACGAAGTTATTGGTAAAATGCTTCAAGATAGAGGTATAGATACTAAAGAAGATTTTGTGAAAAGAGGATGGAAAAGATGTATCGAACTTGAGGTTAATCCCGATAGTGGTAAATGTTTGGAAAAATATGAGGGAGAAAGATTGGAAGAAATATTAGCTGAAAATGAAGAACTAATTAATTTTTCATACCCGTTTATGGGCGATTTGTATTCTTTTGTAAAAGGGTCTGGATTTGTTGTAGTTCTAACAGATAGTAAATTTAGAATATTAGAGGTCATCGGAGATCTAAATATTTTAAAAGATTCAGCTAAAAAGTTAAATTTTGTTAGAGGGGCAGTTTGGCATGAAAAAAATGTAGGTAATACAGCAATAAATACTTGCATAAGAGAAAGACATCCAATTCAGATGACAGGGGATCAGCATTATTGTTATACGCACAAAGATTGGACATGCTCTGCAGCACCAATTTTATTTGAAGATAATCTCGTTGGTGTATTAAATGTCAGTGGTTATGCCGACAATATTCAATTACATACATTAGGAATGGTAGTTGCAGCGGTTAGGGCTATTCAAACAAAACTAGAAGTGGAAAAAGTTAATTCAGATTTAAGATTAAAAAACAAGTTTCAGGATGCAATTATTAAATCTGTGCCAGAAGGAATGTTAACAATAGATAATAAAGGAATTCTAACTTTCATTAATGTTAGAGGAGCAGAAATTTTGGGAATTGACAGAGGTAAAGCTATAGGAAAACACATATCACAATTGTTAAATTTTGACGCAGTAATACTTAATGTTTTGAAAACTCAAAAAGGTTATATAGATAAAGAGTTTACTATAAAAACTAAATATGGACAAAGACTTCATTTTATTAAGACAGCTGTTGTAGTTAGAAATGAAAACGGAGAATTAATAAGTGTTGTTGAAACTTTCAAAAAAATAAAAAAGGTACATAATTTAGTAAATAGAATGGTAGGCGCTTATGCTAAATTTTCCTTTGATGATATAGTAGGTAATAGCATTCAGTTAAAAGAAGCTATAAGAATCGCAAAAATTGCCTCGAAAAGTTCTTCAAATATTTTGGTTAATGGTGAAAGTGGAACGGGTAAAGAATTATTAGTTCAATCAATTCATAATGCTAGCACTAGATGTAATGAAAGTTTTATATCTATAAACTGTGCGGCTATTCCATCCGAACTTATTGAAAGTGAACTTTTTGGTTATGAGGAAGGTGCTTTTACTGGAGCCTCAAAAAATGGTAGACCTGGTAAGTTTGAATTAGCGGATGGTGGAACAATTTTTTTAGATGAAATTGGCGAAATGCCGCTACATATGCAGGCTAAGCTTTTAAGAGTTATTCAAGAAAACCAAATAACTAGAATTGGTGGTACAGACTTTATTGACATAGATGTGAGGATAATTAGTGCTACAAATAAGGATCTTTTAAAAGAAAGTAATGAGGGGAATTTTAGAAGAGATTTATTTTATAGGTTAAATGTTTTAAATATTGAATTGCCCCCATTAAGAAAAAGAACTGGTGATATTAAGCAATTAGTTTATTATTTTATTAGTAAAATTAATGATAAGCTAAACAAGGATATTACCGATATTTCAGATGAGGCACTACAATGCCTTTTAGAATATCAATGGCCAGGTAATATTAGAGAATTAGAAAATGCTATTGAAAGAGCAGTTAATGTATGTTTAACAAAAAGAATAGAGAAATGTGATTTACCTATTTATATAAAAGAAAATAGAAAGACATTATTTAATTATAATGAGGCTGTAAATGAAGAAATTGATAGTATTGAAACTGAACATATTAAAACAATTGAGGAATTAGAAATAGAAGCAATAAAAAAAGCCATTCGAATAAAGAGTGGGAATGTTACTAAAGCTGCAAAGGCTTTAAATATTACAAGAAATACACTTTATAATAAAGCTAAGAAATATAGTTTGGAATTAAATTAGATACACTCCTGATATGTAGCATTAAAGCTTAGTTGCTCAAAAAATAAACAGTGCTAAAAATTTGGACAATCATTGTGCTCAAATTTTTAGCACTTAAAAATTAATAGTGTTTATTCCTTTATTTTAAATTTTATTGATTGGTTAATTATTTAACAGTTTTATTTGAAAAATTAGAAGAGAATGGGGATTGAGTATGAGAATTGTGTGTATTGGAGATAGTTTAACATCGGGATATAAATTAAATAGAAAATATCTTTGGACAAGTATTTTGGACGAAAAGCTAGATATTGATGTAGTAAATAAAGGGATTGCAGGGGATACATCGGCAGGGGTATTATCAAGATTTAAAGATGATGTAATTAAATATAATCCGTCACATGCTTTAATAATGGTGGCGACAAATGATTTTATATGGAAAGTACCCATAGAAGTGGTTAAAGCTAATATAGCTACGGCTATATATCATTCATTTGCAAATAATATATTTCCTATAATAGGGATTTCCATTCCTGTTATTCCAGAAGAGGCACATAAAAATTGGTCAATGTGCGATGATTTTTCAGTAGTAAATGATAGAATTGCAGAATTAAGAGAGTGGCTACTTCTATTTTCAAAAGATACTAATTTTAGAGTTATAGATTTTTATTCGTATTTTAGGGATGAAATAGAAAAAGGAAATGCAGAAGTGTATTATAGTGACGGAGTTCATCCTTCAGTTGCTGGAAATAAACTTATGGCATCAGTAATTAATTTTAATGATTAAAAATTTGGCAGTGCTAAAAAAATGAGCGATGATAATGTATGATTTTTGCACATGTTCAAATGTAACAATATTCAATGCTAGCAAATGAAAGATAGATAGGAAAAATATTCTTAGAATGTAAACGTAGACATAGAGCCGATTCAGAAAGTATTATCAAGCATGATTATTCAGAAAATTTGAAAAAATTAAAACTTGGCACCTATATTGCTATATATATTGTCGAAAGAAATATTAAAATAAGACCAGGGGGTGTCAGGACGTGTCTGAATTTACAAAAAACCAAGCTACTGATTTTTATAAAACAATGGTTAAAATTAGAAGGTTTGAAGAAACTATTGAAAGATTTTTTTTAGACGGTAAAATACCAGGATTTGTTCACTTATATATAGGTGAAGAAGCTATTGCTACTGGTGTATGTGCTAATCTTGGGGTGGATGACTATATACAAAGTACTCATAGAGGTCATGGACATACAATTGCTAAAGGCGCAGATATGAACAAAATGATGGCAGAAATATTTGGTAGAGAGACAGGCTTTTGCAAAGGTAAGGGTGGCTCAATGCATATAGCTGATTTTAGCGTAGGTATGCTAGGTGCAAACGGTATAGTTGGTGGTGGTTATAATTTAGCAACAGGAGCAGCTTTAGCAATTAAAATGCAAAAGAAAAAGAATGTTTCAGTTGTATTCTTTGGTGATGGTGCATCAAATAGAGGAACTTTCCATGAGGCAGCAAACATGGCAGCAGTTTGGAAATTACCTGTTATATTTGTATGTGAAAATAATCAATGGGCTTCAACAACTCCATATAGAACAACAACTTCTGTTGAAAATGTAGCAGATAGAGCAGTGGGATATGGAATGCCTGGTAAAATCGTAGATGGTAATAATGTATATGAAGTTTATGATGCTACTAAAGAAGCTGTAGAGAGAGCTAAAGAAGGTGGTGGACCAACACTTATAGAATGTAAAACATATAGAATTAAAGGACACTTCGTAGGAGATCCTGAAAAATATAGAACTAGAGAAGAAGTGCAAGAAAGATTTAATAATGATGATCCAATAAAGAATTTTGAGAAATTAGCTTTACAAGAAAACTTAATGACTAGAAAAGAAATGGATAGCATAGAAGAAGAAGTTAAAAAAATGATAGAAGATTCAATTCAATTCGCTATGGATAGTCCTTATCCAGATCCATCAGAATTGTTTGAAGATTTATACGTGTAGGAGGTGGAATAAATGAGAGAAATTACATTTTCACAAGCAACATTAGAAGCTATGGAAGAAGAAATGAATAGAGACGATAAAGTATTTGTTATGGGAGAGGATATAGCTAGACAAGGTGGTATATTCGGACAATTCAGAGGATTGCCAGATAAATTCGGTACTGAAAGAGTTATTGATACTCCAATTACTGAAACAGCAATTATTGGAGCAGCAGTAGGAGCTTCTCTTGCAGGAATGAGACCAGTAGCAGATATGCACTTTGCAGATTTTGTAGGTGTAGCTATGGATGAATTATTCAATCAAATGGCTAAAATAAGATATATGTTTGGTGGACAAACTACTGTACCAGTAGTTGTTAGAGCACCAGATGGACTTTCAATTCAAGGAGCTGCACAACATTCACAGTCTGTAGAGGCTTGGTTCTTACATATTCCAGGATTAAAGGTGGTTGCACCTTCAAATCCAGCAGATGCAAAAGGACTATTAAAATCAGCTATTAGAGATGATAATCCAGTTATTTATTTTGAGAACAAAGTAATATATAGACAAAAAGGACCAGTACCTGATGGTGAATATATTGTTCCAATTGGAAAAGCAAAAGTTGTAAAAGAAGGAACAGATGTAACTATAGTATCTTATTCAATAATGATGCAAACAGCACTAAAAGCAGCAGAGTTATTAGAAAAAGATGGTATAAGTGTAGAAGTAATTGATTTAAGAACAATATCTCCACTAGATAAAGAGTGTATTCTAGAATCAATAAAGAAAACACATAGACTAGCTATAGCTCATGAAGCTGTTAGACAAGGTGGAGTTGGAGCTGAAATATCTGCTATTGTAGCTGAAGAAGGCTTAGATTATCTTGATGCACCAGTTTTAAGATTTGGAGCTCCTTTTGTACCAGTTCCATTTGCACCAACTTTAGAAAACGAATACAGAATAAAAGCTCAAGATTTAGTAACTGGTATAAAAGGAATGTTTTAATGGATGCTAAATTGATAAGAATTCAATCAAATGAGACTAATTCTGGAAGAATTATTTCAGCTAGATTACTTCCAGGAGTAGATATAATAAGTGGTATTAAAGAAATTTGTACAAAACATAGTATTAAATATGGAACTATAGTATCGATGGTTGGAAGTCTATCTCAATTATGTTTGGTTTATGCAATACCAAGTTCAACAGGCAAAATAGGAATTAAGTATACTGAACCATTTATCATTGAAGGACCTCTAGAACTTGTATCTTGTCAAGGTACTATAGGGGTAGATGATAAGGAAGAATTTGATGTTCATATGCATGGAATTGTTAGTGATAAATACATGAAAATTTATGGTGGACACATCATGAAAGAAGAAAGCTTAGTCTTAGCAACTGTTGAAGTTACAATAGTAGAATTAGCTAATGCTAATTTAGTAAGAAAATATGATGAGGAAACAGGATTTTCAGTATTTAATTTTCTATAAAAAAATTTTTTTACGGGGGGAAATTATATGTTAAAGAAATTTGTATCGATTTTATGTTCTGTAGTTTTGGTTGGAGCTGTATTTACTGGGTGCGGTGGAAATAATGATAATGTTGCAAATTCAAATGCAAATAATGGTGAAACTCAATTGGAAGATGTATCATTGAAAATGAGTGTTACTACATCTGATTCTTCAACTTGGACAAAAGGTGCAGAGAAGTTTGCTGAACTAGTTAGTGAAAAGACTGATGGAAGAGTTACTGTAAAGGTTTACCCAAATGAACAATTATCTGGTGGTAATCAAAGTAAAGGTGTTGAAATGCTTAGAGATGGGGCAATTGATTTAAGTTTCCACTCAAATATTATATATTCTGTTATGGATGAAAAGTATGGTGTTATTAGTTTGCCATGGTTGTTCCCAGATTTTGAAACAGCTGACGCTAAATTAAGTGGTGATGGTGGAACAATGATTAATGATTTGCTTCTTGAAAGTAATATTGTTGGATTAGGATTTGGTGAAAATGGATTCAGACAAATTACTAACAGTAAACAAGCAATAACTTCACCAGACGATATTGCAGGATTAAAAATAAGAATTCCTGGTATCAAAATGTATATATCATTATTCCAAGCTTTAGGTGCTGACCCAACTGCAATGAATTTCTCAGAAGTATTTACTTCTCTTCAACAAAAAGCTATTGACGGACAAGAAAATCCTACTGATGTTATTTATTCTGCAAAATTATATGAAGTACAAGAGTATATTTCATTATGGAATTATTCTTATGATGCTTTAATACTTGGAATGAATCAAGATAAATTCAATTCACTTGATGAAGCAGCTCAAACTGCTATAAAAGAAGCAGCCGATGAAGCTTGTGAATATCAAAGAGAGTTAAACAGATCAAATGGAGAAGAGCAAGTTGAGTTCTTCGCTGAAAATGGTATGGAAGTATCAGAATTGACAGAAGAAGAAGTTAGCGTATTTAAAGAATTAGTACAGCCAATATATGATGAATATGAACCAATAGTTGGTTCAGATTTATTAAAAGCTTTCCAATAAAATATAAATTAGTCCTGAGGTACAGGGTTAGAAAAACTAGCCTCAGGGCTTTCGTTTTGAAAATCATACAAAAATAGGGAGTGGATGTATGAAAAAGTTTTTAAACAACATAGAAGAATATTTAGTAGCGGGTAGTCTGTTTACAATGACGGTTATAGCATTCGCAAATGTATTATCAAGAAAGGTTTTCCATGCATCTTGGGCCTTTACAGAAGAAATTACTACAAATCTTTTTATACTTTCAAGTTTACTAGGAGCTGCAATTGCAGCAAAAAGAGGTTCTCATTTAGGATTAAGTATTTTTACAGATTTTATACCAAAGAAGTATCAAAAATATATACATCTATTTACGGCTCTTTGTGCAGTAGTTTTCTGCGGCTTCTTATTAAAAGAAGGATTTGCTGTTGCAATGAATGAAAAAGCATATAATCAACTTACTCCGGCTCTTGGATGGCCACAATGGATTTTTGGTATGAGTATTCCAATAGGTGCGTTTTTTATATTAGTTAGATTCGTTCAGTATGGAATCATAAATTTCATGAAAAAGGAGGATAACTAATGTCTATACCAGCTATTTTATTTCTAACGTTTGTAGTTTTATTATTTCTTAATGTTCCAATTGCATTATCACTTGGACTCGCAAGCTTAAGTGCAATGCTAGCCAATGGTACTTTTATGGGTATGCTTCCTATGCAAGTATATTCTGCAACAGGTAAATTCACACTGCTTGCTATTCCTTTCTTCATATTAGCAGGTAATGTTATGGAGAAAGCTGGGATATCACATAGATTAATTAATTTGGCAGATAAAGCAGTTGGACACAAAAGATCCGGACTAGCTATTGTTGCAGTAGTAACTTCTTGTTTCTTTGCCGCAATATCAGGTTCAGGTCCAGCTACAGTAGCAGCTCTTGGAGCAATTCTAATACCTGCTATGATTAAAGGTGGATATGAAGATGGAATGTCAGCAGCCCTACTTGCGACATCAGGAGCTATAGGAATTATTATTCCTCCAAGTATTGCCTTTGTTGTTTATGGTGCTATAGCTGAAGTATCAATTGGTAGATTATTCATAGCTGGTATTATTCCAGGTCTACTTATAGGTATAGGATTAATTATTGCATCAAATATTGTTACTAAGAAAATGAATATTGTACAAAAAGAAAAAGCTCCAAGAAAAGAAGTTTGGATTGCATTCAAAGATGCCTTTTGGGGATTGTGTATGCCTGTAATTATATTAGGTGGAATATATGGTGGTGTATTTACACCAACAGAAGCAGCTGCTGTTTCAGCAGTATATGGAATATTAGTTGGAATATTTATATACAAACAGATTAAATTTGATGACTTCTTTAAGTTGCTAGTTGAATCGTCAGTTCAATCAGCAGTAGTATTATTTATTATTGCAAATGCTAGTGTTTTTGCATGGCTCATTACAACAGAAGGTATTGCTGAGATGGCAGGAACAGCTATATTAAGTATTTCTGCTGGTAACAAAATAATATTCCTTCTTTTAGTAAATATTATGCTACTTATAGCAGGATGTTTTATAGATGCAATATCAGCATTCTATTTATTTATTCCAATATTATTACCAGTTGCAATGGCGTTAGGATACGACCCAGTGGCATTTGGTGTTATGATGACTGTAAACCTTGCTATCGGACAAGTTACACCTCCTGTTGGAGTTAATTTATATGTCGCGGCACCTATTGCTAAAATAGATTTGAAAAAAATATCGAAGGCTGTTTTACCATTCTTATTGGCTTCGTTAATTGTTTTAATGTTAATAACATATTTCCCACAAATAACATTATGGCTTCCTAATATTATGGGAGTTAAGTAAAAAAAATAGACTTCGTGTAGACAAAGGAGGTTATAAAATGGCTTTAACAATAGTTATGCCAAAGCTTGGGCTTACAATGACAGATGGTGAAATTTCAAAATGGTACAAAAGTGAAGGTGATCCTGTAAAAAAAGGTGAAATTATATATGATGTTGAAACTGATAAAATAACAAATCAGGTTGAAGCAGAAAGGGATGGTTTCATTAAAAAAATCCTAGTTGGAGAAGGTGTAGTGGCACTTGTAAAAGATCCAGTTGCAATTATTGGGGACGAGGACGAGGACATTTCCGATTTATTAGGAGTAAGTGCAGGTACTAAAGTAGAAGAAATTATAGAAGCAGAGATAAAAGTGGAAGTACAAGAAGAAAGTAAAGTAATAGTAAATAATACTGGATATATAAGAGCTACTCCACTTGCAAAAAAAGTAGCAAAAGAAAATGGTATTGAATTAGCTCACGTTGCTGGAACTGGTTTTGAAGGAAGAGTTTTAGAAAAAGATATCTTAAAAGCTATTGAAAGTAAGGTAAGGGATGCTAAAATTTCTCCTACAGCAGCAAAAATGGCTAAAGAACAAGATATAGATATAAATAGTATTAATTCTGACAGAAGAATAATGAAGGATGATATTCTAAATTATAATAACAAAGGGGAATTAGTCGAAGATACTAGAGTTCCATTATCTTCAATGAGGAAGGTAATTGCTAAACGTATGTCAGAAAGTTGGACAACATCACCAAGAGTTACTTATAATAACGAAATAGATATGACAGAAATCAAAAGATTAAGAAATTCACTTAAAAATGAATTTGTTAAACAAGGATCAAAACTATCATATAATCATATATTAATGAAAGTTATAGCAACAGCTTTAACAGAGTTCCCTTATATAAATGCTAGTTTGGACGGAACAGAAATAGTTCTTCATAAAAATGTAAATATAGGTTTAGCTGTGGATGTTGAAGCAGGGCTTGTAGTTCCAAATTTAAAAGATGCTCAAAATAAATCATTGCTTCAAATAGCTAAAGGGACAGAAATGTTAATAGATGATGCTAGAAATAACAAACTAGCTACTAGTGATATGCGCGGTGGTACATTTACAATTTCTAATCTTGGTATGTTTGGAGTTGATACTTTCTCTCCAATAATTAACCAACCAGAATTAGCAATACTGGGCATTGACAGAATGATAGATAAACCAATAGTTATAAATGGAGAAATAGTAATAAGACCTATGATGAAATTAAGTTTAACAGCAGATCATAGAGTAATAGATGGAGCTATGGCTGCAAAATTCTTAGCTAGAGTTAGAGAGATATTAGAAAATCCATTTATGCTTTTAGTTTAAGTAGTTACTGCTGAATTTTTGACATTTATGAGAAAGTTGTGAGGTGGTTTTATGAGGAAAAAGGTTGCTGTAATTGGCGGTGGACCTGGCGGATATGTAGCAGCTATAAGAGCGGCGCAGTTAGGTGCAGAAGTAACAGTTTTTGAAAAAGAACACATAGGTGGTACTTGTCTAAATGTAGGATGTATACCAACTAAAGTGTTATTGCATACTTCTGAATTATTTGAAGAATTTAATTTAGCTAAGGAGTATGGTATAGAAGTTGAAGGAGAAGTCAAAGTTAACTGGCAAGTTCTTCAAGCAAGAAAAAAGAAAATAGTAGACAAGTTAGTGGGCGGAATTAAAGGTTTATTAAAGGCTAATAAGGTTAAAATTGTACTAGGAGAAGCGTCTCTTAAAAACAAAAATAATATAGATGTAATTTTGGCTGATGGGAAAAAAGAAAGCTATGAAGCTGATAGTATAATTATTGCAACAGGGTCAGTTAGCTTTATTCCTCCAATACCAGGAGCAAAGCTAGATGGTGTTATTGATAGTACTGGGGCATTAAGTTTAGAAGAAATTCCTGAGGAGTTAGTTATCATTGGTGGTGGAGTTATAGGTTTAGAATTTGCTACTTTATATAATAGTCTTGGAAGTACAGTAACAGTTATTGAAATGCTTCCAACTATATTACCAATGATAGATAGAGAAATAAGTGATAGTATTAGAAAAACTCTTGTTAAAAAAGGAGTTACAATACTAAATAATGCTAAAGTAAATGAAATAAATGAGGATAATAATAAGCTTGTTACCAAATATACTTTAGAAGGAAAAGAAATATTAGTAAATTCAGATAAAGTTTTAGTTTCTGTAGGAAGAAGAGCTGTTACTAGTAATATAAATCTTGAAGAAGTTGGAGTTAATACAAATAGAGGATTTATTTCTATTGATGATAATATGGAAACTAACGTAAAAGGTATTTATGCAATAGGTGATTGTACTGGTAAAATAATGCTTGCACATGTGGCTTCTGAACAAGGAGTAGTTGCAGCAGAAAATATCATGGGACATGAATCTAAATTATTGTATAATACAGTTCCATCTTGTGTGTATACTAAACCAGAAATAGCTTCTGTTGGATTAACTGAAGAACAAGTTAAAGAAAAAGGTATAAATTACAAAGTGGGTAAATTTCCATTGCAGGCTAATGGAAAATCATTAATAATGAATGAAACAGAAGGTTGTATGATAAAAATTATTTCAGATAGCAAATATGATGAAGTTCTAGGTGTCCATATGATTGGGCCAAGAGCTACGGATTTAATTACAGAAGGAGCCCTTGCAATAAGGTTAGAAGCAACAGTAGATGAATTAATAACTACTGTACATGCTCATCCAACTGTTGGAGAAGCAATGAAAGAAGCAGCTTTAGCAGTAAATAAACAAGCTATCCACATCCCTAATAAATAAATTTTTTAAAACCTTGAGGTTGCTAGTATAAGCAGTCTTGGGTTTTTTTTTATTCTAAATTATATGAATCAGCAAAAATTTCTTTATCTAATTAGACTTAAATAATTTGAAATCATCTGTAAAATATAATTCATGGGAATTTGAGTTTTTTATTATATAGGAAGTTATTTTTCCTATACAATAAAAAATGATGGGGTGCAGCGGAAATATTACCCCCCTTCTTTCAGGAGAGTGCTCTGCCGCCTTTTTAGTGAGGAGATTTTTAGAGAGGTAAAATAGAAATAGTGATAAAAAAAGTAGTGAAATACCACTACTTTAAACATATATCTACATAATTGTTAATAACCTTCGAGGGTCATTGAAATGATTCGGAGCGAAGCGAAGAATTATTGCTTGCTGGCTCACTTGCTAATTGTGCTCTTAGTGAGATAACTTACTGACTTGTTTGTTACTAACGAGGGGGCTTGTTTTCTTTACAATTATTATAGGCATAGATATCATTTCGTAAGATAACCACAAAAGCAATTATATAAATAATACTATGATTATACAGATTATTAAAAATGATAAAATATATAAAAGAACATACCAGTAATATATTTAATACAACTAGTAATATTATCATAAAAAAACTAATTTTTTTGTTTGACACAATAAACCTCCGAACTATAATTGAAAGTAATTTACATAATTATTGATTGCTAGTGGTTAGCATCTTTTGTGAATAGCTTGTTTAATGTTTTAATTCCAAATATAAATACTACTAAGCTTAAAATATTTAGCAGAATAATGTTTCAAGAATCCTTTAAGGATTAATCATCTAAATAGAAGTTCCTCAATTATTGGACCTATTATTACAATGCTTAAAAAGAATAAAATATTTTTATTTTGTGGATTGAAAACTGCATTAAAAAGTTCAACCCAAAAATAAGTGATAGGAATAATCAAAGTTAATATATAACATAATAAATCAATATTAATTCCTAGTGCAAGAATAGTTAATAACAAAATACAAGTTGTTTTTAATGTAACATATTTTATAGTCAAGGAATCCTTAAAAGAAATTTTATATTGTATTTTTAGCCATAAAATAATAATTATAAGAGAAAATGATTGAATTACACTATTTGATAGTGATACATTGTTTGAATTATTAGATATTCTTAAGTAAGAAATGTCTAATATAAATGATATTAATAAAAAAGTAAATAAAATTAATATTGTATTAATAATCTTTGGATAGTATTCTTGTTTTTCTTTTAGCATTAAATTCATTCTTTCAAGAAAGTGATATTTAAAAAATCATCTATCTAAAGGTATGGTATTTAATTACACCTAATAACTTTAGATAGATAATAGCTTTTGTAATCTAAATATGCTACTAAAGCTTCTATTAATGATATTAATATCGCAGATCCTCCGTTAACACCTTCCAACTCATCATAGCCCAACTCACAAAAAGCACCACTATAATTCAAAACTATTTGCATTTACCTCCTTTAATTCTAAATTATTCAAACAAATATGTAAACCCTTGGCCAAAAGAAAGTTTTAAAACAATGCACAATTAAGGATGAAATTTTTGCGGGACAAAAATTTCTTTATCTAATTAAGCTTAAATAATTTGAAATCATCCGAAAAATAGTATTATCGGGAATTTGAATTTTTTATTGTGAAGATTTTTAGAGAGGCAAAAGGAAATAGTGATAAAAAAATAAAAGTAGTGAAAAATCACTACTTTTAAACATATATTTACATAATTGTTCATAAAATGTTAATTACCCTCGAGGGTCCTTGCAATGATTCGAAGCGAAGCGGAGAATCATTGCTTGCTTGTTAAAATCAGTCCAGATGCAACTATGGACCAAGAATCAGGAGCAAGCTACTACATAGCAGAAGGGTTAGTGGAAAATAATATTTTAGAAAGTCACAAGGGAGAAGTTTCAGAACTAAAAACAGGTATGATTTGTAATGCAGAGGTAATAACTAGGGATGAAAAACTGTTGTACTATTTGCTTGAGAAGATTAATTTGAAGGATTAATATTATGCATAAATATCACAAAAAAATCTTTTTTTAAACATACCCTTATGATAAAATGAACTGTGAACTGTGAACTGTGAACTGTGAACTGTGAACTGTGAACTGTGAACTGTGAACTGTGAACTGTTTATTAAAAAGAAGGGGGCAATTATGGATATAAATGAAATTTCATTAAAAAAACATGAAGAATGGAAAGGTAAATTAGAAGTTACTTCAAAGGCTAAAATTGAGAGCTTGACTGATTTGTCAATTGCTTATTCACCAGGGGTAGCTGAGCCTTGTTTGAGGATTAAAGAAAATAGAGATGATGTATATAAATACACAATGAAGGGCAATACAGTTTTAGTTGTTTCAGATGGTACTGCAGTTTTGGGTCTTGGGGATATTGGACCAGAAGCAGCTCTTCCTGTTATGGAAGGTAAAGCTATTTTATTTAAAGAACTAGCTGGAGTAAATGCAATTCCAATTTGTTTAGATACTAAAGATGTTGACGAAATAGTTAAAGCAGTAAAACTTATAGCACCCGCTTATGGTGGTGTTAATTTAGAAGATATTTCAGCACCGAGATGTTTTGAAATAGAGGATAGATTAAAGGAAGAATTAGATATACCAGTTTTTCATGATGACCAGCATGGAACTGCTATAATAGCACTAGCAGCTGTTACTAATGCACTAAAAGTTGTTAATAAATCTTTTGATGAAGTTAAAGTTATAGTAAATGGAGCAGGGTCAGCCGGGGTAGCAATTACTCAAATGCTTCTAAATGGTGGTATTAAGAACATAGTAATGTGTGATAAAGCTGGAATTATAAATAAAGAAGCAGATTGGTTAAATTATAAGCAAAAAGAAATGGCTGAAAAGACTAATCCATTTAATTTAAAAGGTGATTTGAAAGAGGCTATGCAGGGAGCAGATGTCTTTATAGGAGTATCTGCACCAAATATTGTAACAAAAGAAATGGTTGCAAGCATGAATAAAGATAGTATGATTTTTGCTTTAGCTAACCCTGTACCAGAAATAATGCCTGATTTAGCTAAAGAAGCTGGGGCAAGAATAGTTGCTACAGGTAGATCAGATTATCCTAACCAAGTTAATAATGTATTAGCTTTCCCAGGTATATTTAAAGGAGTTCTAGAAGCTAGATTACCTAAAATAACAGAAGAAATGAAATTAGCAGCAGCAATGGCACTAGCTAATTTAGTTAAAGAAGATGAATTAAGTGATGATTACATACTTCCAATACCTTTAGATTCTTCTATTGTGGATGCTGTTGCAAAAGCAGTTATAGAAGCAGGGATGAAAAGCAATTAAAAACATTTAAAAGAAAATGCACAATGCACGATGCACAATGCACAATTAAGGAGGAAATTTTTTAGCGGAGCTAAAAAATTTCTTTAATTTAATAAAAGAGGCAAAGATAAAAAAATTTTAGCAGCAGTAGATAGATTGTTTAAACAAATTTATCTACTGCTTTTTATTATTTCTATTGATTAACGTTTTTATTTATTTAACATTCAAAAAAATTTAAGATTCTCCGAGGAACGAGGAGAATCATCAATAATTGTGCATTGTGCATTGTGCATTGTGCATTGAATTAAAATTGTGCATTGAATTAAAGCTGTGCATTGAATTAAATCTATTTTATAGATTGTGGGAATATTGTTTTCTTAGGTAGTTTTTTAGCATTAAACCAGAAATGATTACAGATAGTAGAGCAGAAATTAAGTAGCCAAGTCCGTAATACTCTGGTCCAGCCCAAATTGAGATTCCTGTAAATAGGATGTTTGTTATTAAAAATGAGAGAGAAATAATCAGCGGATTCTTTCTATTATCAAAGTGAAGATGGATAAGTATAGATATAAGAATGAATATACTACAATATGCACCTAGAGTTAAAAGTGAGAATATGGCTAGCATATCATTGGTAAATCCTAGCATAGGTAAAAAAACATAACCTAGTAATAAAAGAATGAAGGTTACTAAAATTTGAATATTCATTATATTTTTTAATCCTACTGAAATATTAGAATTTTGGTTTTTAACATAAAAGGTAGATTCGATATATCTAATAAATAATAACATAGCAGGTATTGAAGTAATTAAAGCAAAGAATGCAGGAACATCATACTTTGTAGCTAAGAGATAAGTATCACTAATTATTATGTTAAAATCACTATACCAAAACATAAAAATATGAATATATAGTGATAAAGTAAAAATAAAGTTAATAAAAAATAGAGTAGAATATTCTTTGGTGTAATTTATGAAATCAAAATATTTTTCAAAAAACTTATTTGAGGATATAGAGTAAGTGTTTTCAAAATTTTTAACCCTAAAAAATTTGTTTAGATACTTCATAAGTAAAGATATAGTTATAATAATTCCAGTATTCATGGCTGTTAATAGAGAAAAAACTAAAGGCCATTCGGTAAAGTTTATTAATACAAAACTAGAAATAGTTATTGCAATTAAACCTATAAAAAAACTTTTGCATATTTTCATATATTGTCTTAGTACAGTGAGAAAAGTAGTTTGCAGCCATATAATAATGAGCTGTATATAAAGGATATAAGTAGTTGCTTTAATAAGCAATGATAATGGAGATTTAAAGAAAAAAATAATAGAAAACAATGATCCTGTAGATAAGCATAGTAGTGTTATTCCGTAAAAAGAAGAAATTATTTTTTCAAAATCTTTAATGTATAGCATATCTGAAATATACCTAAAAATAAAAGAGGAAAAGCCTGAAGTTACTAATTGTGAGAATATAAAAATATATATTATAGAAGCCATAAATAATTTATTATCTGAAAAAGATGGACTTGCAAGATCTAAAATTAGTTTTACAATGCTTAGTAATATAGAACTGATTAATAAAGGCCCTAAAAAAGTTAAGATTGAGTATTGATTTTTATTACTAAATATTTTTTTGTATTCAAATGCTGTTACTGCCACTATTATCATCATCCTTCAATTTGTGTTATATTTCAATTAAGCTAACAATGGTATTTTTATTAGTATTAATAAAATGTGAAGTAATATTTTTGCTTCTAAGTCTTGATAGTAATACATTTGCTGTTTGTTTGTTTGTGTTAGATAAAGCAATATAGATTATATTATTCCTATCAATTCCAATATAATCATTAGGTCTAAGAAAAATAGAAATATCCATATATAGGGCAGAATAATCTATAACTTTATCATTATTATTTGAAGAAGTTTTTGTATCTGTATTATAAAAAGTTGAAGTGTTTTTTTCCTCAGATGATATCTTATTTTCTTGTGTTTTCTGTGTATTTAAGTTAAAAGGAGTCTTAATGGGTTTTAATAATGAATTTCTTTTTTTGGCGGTTGTATTATTATTCTTATTATAAATTTCTGGTATATCATCAATTTTTATTAATACATAATCTATATTATAAGTAATTCGTTTTTCTTCAAAAGATTGAAGAATATTGTTGAAAACCAAAGGTGCTAATATTTGAGTTCCTTTTATATATTTATCTGTGATATTAAGTTTATTAGAAGCAGTAATTTGATTTTCAATAATAGGTTTATGAGAAACAGTAACCTCGTTTTCAATATTTTTATTTGACGATATTGCTTCATAATATATTTCATTTAATAGTTTATAGTTGCTATCTAGAGTTGATAACTCATATTTTTGATTATTTATTATATTTTTATATTTAGTAATGAATAATTTAACAATACTGCCTAAAATTATATAAAAAGCAATATGGATAATATGAGCTTTATTGTATGTTAATGCATAAAAATTACCACCGACAAATAGAAAGTTGGCAATATAGGTGAATATAGAAAAGATAATTGAAAGTATAGATTGCTTATTGCCATATATAATTGAAATTAAAATTATGTAAAGATAATTAATATCAATATTATCTGTTATTTGTAGTCTGAATTGGTTTGGAAACATATAATTAAAAGCAAAAATTATTAAAAATAATGAAATGTTAACAAGTATAGGTACATATGAGTTTTCGGGAGTAAAAAAGTCTTTTATCATTGTAAGTGTATTATTTTTTTTATTTTTAGAGCTTTTCTGTTCTTTATACCAATTGTGTAGTAAATTTAAACCATCATTAATAGAAAACTCTTCCTTTTGATTATAAATTCTATTTAATTTATTTGTATTCATATCAACAAAGTTAATATAAGGTGTAAAATTGGTTTTCTTTTTAGAGAGCTTTTTTTTAGAAGATAAAATTTTTAAGATTTCTTCTAGTGAGTAATTTTTTTTAGAGGATATATTTATAATAGGCAATTCATCATCTGCAAATAAACATGTCTCCTCTTTGCAAGATAAATTAGAGACACTATAAATAGAATTTGATAGGTCGCTAATGTAAAGCAAATTAAATCTTTTATTTCCTAATTCACCTAAAGGAATTGACTCGCCATAGTATATCCTTTCCATTAAATAAGGTAAAAGAAAAGAATCTGAATATATATTTTGTTTTGGACCGTATATATTTCCAATTCTGAAGATAATTATATTTAAATCATAAAGGTCTTTCCATTCTAAACATAATTTTTCGCCAATAGTTTTTTCTAATCCTAAAGGGCTGATAGCTTTTGTTTTGATTTTCTCATCTATAGATGACATTGTGTTTTCACCATAAACTTCTGCTGATGAAGGGTATACAAAAGTTTTTACATTATATTTAACTGATAATTGAAGAATATTAACAAGTCCCATTATATTTGATGATTTATTAGCATAAATATCTTTTTGGGTTAAGTCTTTATCAGATATTGCTGCAGCATGGATAACTAAATCAAATTTATGAAGTTTGAATATTTTTTCGCATTTTAAATCATTAATATCTAGATTATAAAATTTATGATTTATCTTTAAGTTTTCTTTTTTACCTGTAGACAAATTGTCAATTATAAAAATTTTGTAACCTTCTTGATAAAATTTTTGGGCTATAGAAGAACCAATAAAACCATAACCACCAGTTATTAGGAGTTTCATTGTATTGTACCACCTTGTGTAATAGTAATTTACAAATAATTGCATTTAAGGACAAAAAAGCTTATTATTATATTTATTTAAACTAATTATACTTTAAATAAATGAAATGTAAAACTTTTTTTGTAACTTAATTTTAATCAAATTACTTAAAAATGGCATTATAATATAGAAGGTTTGTAATTTTATAGTAAATTAGAGTGTAAAAAAGAGAGGTAAAACAATGCTACCTATCAGTGTTTTTATGATTACGTATTCACCATATTTATCTATAGTTGCTATATTTATAATTATTATATATTCTAAAAATAAGCAATTAGTATTTGAAAAAAACAAATTAAATATAAATTTATGTTTGCTGTTTTTATGGTCTGTTTTTGTTGGAATGGTTAATAAGAATATATATTCTGTTATTGCTTCATTTGTTTTTTTGTTTTATTTGATTTTATCTGTTTATATCCAAAATTATTATAATAAAGAATATAAAATTGATAAATTACTACACACTGTTGTTGTTTTTTCAATAGGTTCAGCTGCAATTGCTATTATTGATAGGGTAACATTATTTCATAGAAAATCTAGTTTTATATTAGATTTGTTTGGGATTCGTCAATTCCATTTTGATGAATTTATATTTAGTCCAAGAGTTACAGGAACTTTTGGTAATCAAAATGTTGCAGGAACATGGTATGGTATAGTTATTTTGATTTCTATATATTTGCTTATGAAAAAGGCTTCAAAATATAGAAATTTATATACTTTATCTATTGTAGTTTGTTTTCTAGCTCTGATTTCTACTGAATCTAGAGGGGCTATTTTAGGGCTAGTTATAGCTTTGATAGTTTATTATTTAATTAAAGGAAATAAAGAAAAATCTGTATTTTTAGGACTATTGCTATCGGCAGGAATTCTATTGTGTTTAGAACGGCCTGAACTTTTTATAAGAGGAAATAGTTTTTATGATACGTTGATTAAAAGAATGGGCATATGGGAAAAATGTATTTATTTGTTTATAAAAAAACCGATTATGGGATGTGGATTATTAGGAATATATTTTGATAATAATATTAATCAAATACATGCACATAATCTTATACTAACGATGGCAACAACAATGGGCATAGTGGGGTTAGGCATATTTTTGAATATTATCATTAAAGCTGTTAAAGATATAATAGATTTAAGAAAAAACAATTGTGATATTGCAGCACTATTAGGAGCTGTATTAGCTTTTAATTTCGGACAAGGGTTTGTAGATTGTACAATATATAATCCACAAGCAGGGATTATGTTTTTCGTATGTTTAACACTTATTCAAAATTTAGCAGTAGAATATAATATTTATTCAAATTCAAATACGTTTAATATGTTAGAGTATATATTTAATTTGCAAACTGATAGACCTGTTAGATATGAAATAATGAGATTTAATAGCGTGATAAAGACTAATTATTATGAAAATAAAGGTTATAATAAAATACAACAGGCTCAAAAAAAAGTGACATAGTCACTTTTTTTATTGCAATAAAATAAAATTTAAATAATATTAAATTATGTTAAAAGGATACAATATGGTATAAGCTATAATTAGTACTATGTGATAATATTAATATATTGTATTTTGTAAAAGGAGATGTAATATGGAAATTAATAATATTAATTTAAATGTAAATTCAGAAATTGGAAAATTAGAGACGGTTTTGCTTCATAGACCGAGCAAGGAGCTTGAAAATTTAACTCCAGAAATGATGGAGAGACTTTTATTTGATGATATTCCTTATCTTAAAATAGCACAACAAGAGCATGATTATTTTGCTGAAACATTAAATAAATGTGGGGTTCAAGTATTGTATTTGGAAAATTTGGCCGCTGAAACTTTGGAAAATAAGGAGATAAGAAGCTTTTTTATTGAAGACTTTTTATATGAAGCTGGAGTAGAATCAGAGGGGTTGAAAAAATACATTAAAGAATATCTTAAACAATTTAATGAAAAAGAGTTAATTTTAAAACTTATGGCAGGTATTAGAAAAAAAGAAATAAGTAGATATAAATTTTCTGCTTTAAGTGAAATGATTTTTGAATTTTATCCGTTTGTTATTGATCCACTGCCAAATTTATATTTTACAAGAGATCCTTTTACTACTATTGGAAGTGGTATTGCTTTAAATAAAATGAAAACAGAAACAAGAAATAGGGAAACGATATTTGCAAAATACATATTTAGGCATCATCCTATGTTTAAAAATAAAGAAATACCTAAATGGTTTAATAGATATGAAAATTCTTCTTTAGAAGGTGGAGATGTTTTAATATTAAATTCTGAAACTATAGCTGTAGGTATTTCTCAAAGAACAGAGGCTACATCAGTAGAAAAACTTGCAAAAAAAATAATATTCGATGAAACTATTCCGTTTAAGACTATTTTAGCTTTCCATATACCAAATAAGAGGGCATTTATGCATTTAGATACAGTTTTTACTCAAGTTGATTATAATAAATTTACAATACACCCTGAAATAGAAGAGCCACTTACTGTTTATAAAATAAGTGCAAAGGAAGGGTCAAAAGATGAGCTTAAAGTTGACAAAGAAAAAGATACACTAAAAAAAATATTAGAAAAGAATTTAAATATGGATATTTCTTTGATTAGGTGCGGAAATGGTGACATTATTCACTCAGCAAGAGAACAATGGAATGACGGATCTAATACTTTGGCAATAGCCCCAGGAGAAGTTATTGTGTACGATAGAAATTATGTAACTAATGAATTATTAGAGAAAAATGGAGTAAAAATACATGTTATTCCAAGTTCGGAACTTTCAAGAGGAAGAGGTGGTCCAAGATGTATGAGCATGCCACTTTGTAGAAAAGAAATAAAATAGATTTTAAATTTAAGTATTAGTGGCAAGATTATTTCAATAAACTCCAAACTATTTAATTCTCTAATAGAGAATAGCGCACTTAAGTCCGAGTAAACTCGGACTATTTTTTTGTTTTAATTGACTTAGTAGAATATTTATTATATTATTTTAGCAAGGGAAATTGCAAATAAACATTGTAATTTTTGTAAGACAGAGTAGGAAAAGTGCGTTAAGTGTTAAGAGATGGGAAGTCGCTCTTAAACGAAGGGAAAGTTAGTAACTTTGCCGCGGTACTTTTTCGCTTCCGCTGTAACATTAGAATATTAATGTAATGGCTCCTGTCGTAATAATAAAATGAAGGAGTGTTTTTTATGTTCAAAATTGCAAAGAAGAGAGACAAACTGTATACAAAAAAAGTTGTCTTAGCAGGATTACTAACGGCTATTAGTATTGTATTAACGAGATTTTTATCACTAATAATTCCCATTGCGGGGATGTCTGCTCTTAGAATAGGATTTGGCGATATTCCGATTATCGTTTCAGGAATTCTTTTGGGGCCCTTATTTGGTGGGATGACAGGATTTGTTGCAGATATAGTAGGGTATAGTGTTAATCCTATGGGGGCATATTTCCCAGGTTTTACTTTTAGTGCAACATTGATGGGAGCAATGCCGGGGATCTTTATAAATCTGCTTAGTAGAAAAAAAATTAAATTAAATTTCAAATTGGTTAATGTTATAGTTACCCTATCGCTAGTTATAAGTGTTATTTTTATAATGTTTCAAAACAATGTACTTAGCATAAATGAAGGAGTAATTTACCTATATGATGGTAAATTACCTATAATCGTTGTTATGGCAATATTTATAATTATTTTGATATTTGCATTTTTACCTTTTATATTTTGGAATAAGTTTAAAGAAGAAGAGGCTGAATATTCGGTAGATAAAATTATGTTTGTGGTTTCAATAGTGTACATGTTTATTTCTTTAGTTTTAAATACATTTTGGCTTACGTTTTTATTTCCAGGCAAAGGATTTTTAGTATTTATACCAGGACGGATAATTGCTGCATTTGTTATAATACCAACTTATTCATTACTTATTTATACTATTTGTAAAGTTTATAAATATGTGTAATTTAATGTACAATACACTAATAAATTGTCAAAGAGATTAATTAACAAATAATATGATTAAAGAGTTTCATTCTTGGAGCTCTTTTTTTTATTACAAGATTTATTTTTATTATAAGCTTTGTTTTTATACATTTCTTTATCTACAATAGATATATACTTATCAAAATCATTATTAATACAGTAAGCAGAGCCTATACTCAAGTGGATGTTTTTTATTTGTGAATTGTATCTTACTTTGGTAGAGGACAAGTAATGTTTTGCTTTCCCTATATAGGAAATAAAGTTCTCTTCATCTTTATCTAGGAGCATTATAAGAAATTCATCTCCTCCTAGACGGAAGCAATAATTTTGACATCCTGTGAAACTTACAATGTGTTGACTTACAGATATGATTACTTTATCACCAAATTGATGACCGTAGGTATCGTTAATACTTTTAAAATTATCAATATCTAAAAGTATTAAGCCGTAAGAAGTGTTGATGTCAAAATTCTCTATTAAATCGTTTAACATGAGTCTATTCCAAAGATTTGTTAAAGGGTCTCTTCTTGCATTTGCTTTTTCTAATATTAAATCATTGTTAGTACTTACATAGAAATTCTTTATAGAAAAATTGATTGAAAATACTATTGCAATATAAACTAATCTTATTATAAGTCTACCAGTGCTATATAGATCATTAGGAGTATAGAAAATAGATGCAAAAATATATCCTAGCATGGAAAAAATAAATATGAGTATTATAGTCAATTTTGAAGAGATTAAAGTATAAAAATTTATAAGTCCTATATAAATAATATAAACATCTGAACGTAATCCTCCTCTAAGGATAATAAGATAGGTTACAAATAGAATATCTGTATAAGGTAATAATTTAATGAAATACTTTTTTATTGGAAATGATTTATAGATAAAAATTGATGACACTAGATAATATATACCAAGAAGGACAACTATTATTATAAGCTTTTTAGTTTCAGCTGTATAATCTGACGCAAAGAAAAGTAATGGTACTAAAATAGCGAAGGAGATTAATTTTATTATTGTAGAATTGAGAAGTACTTTATTGTTATTCATATTTTAACTCCTTTGTGTATTTAATTAAAATATTCTATAAATAAATCAAAAATCCTTTTTTTTTCGCTAATCTTTTTTCATTCAAAATAGAAATTATCGTTTATTTTTATTAGTTCTGTTCAAATGAAAAATTTCTAAATATTAATGTAATATACACAGTATATTACAGAATAAATGAAAATAATAGTAAAATAAGTTGTAAATTTTATTACTTTAGTAATAAATATAGTATTTAGGTATGATATAATTAATGAATGAAAAAGAAATTAGTAGGTAAACGAATTGAAAAAGTATAGTTATTAACAAGGAGGAAAATTGTGAAAAAAATACAAAAAATTGGTCTTATAGGTGCAGGAGCTATTGGAGCGTCATACTGTGCACAAATAGTAGAGAATACAGATTTAGATTTTAAAATTATAGCAAGCAATGAAAGGATTAATAGATACACAAATAATGGCATTATAATTAATGAGAAAAAATATGATTTTAAATATTTAAGAGCAGAAGAGGATAAAGAAATTCTTGATTTAATTATTGTTGCTGTAAAGTATCAGCATTTAGAGCAAACCATGGTAGATATGAAAAATTTTGTGGGAGAAAATACTATTATATTATCTTTGTTAAATGGAATTTCTTCAGAAGAAATATTAGCTAAAAAGTACAATATGGAGAATATATTATATGGTATATGTGTTGAAGTTGACGCAGTAAGAGAAAATGGTAAAATATTCTATAGTAATCTTGGATACATTAGTTTTGGCGATAAGAATAATAAAGAATTATCAAAAAATGTTGCTTTAGTTAAGGAAGCATTTGATAATGCAAAAATGCCATATAAAATCCCTGAAAATATGTATAAAGATCTTTGGTGGAAATTTATGGTTAATGTTGGCACAAATCAACCTTCAGCAATTATGAGAGCACCTTATGGAGTATTCCAGAAGGTAAAAGAAGCTAAAGAAATAATGATCGAGGCTATGAAGGAAGTAGTGGAGATTAGTCGATGTGTAGGAGTGGATTTAGAATATGGGGAAATAGAAAAATTCACAGAAGATATTTTATACAAATTATCACCACAAGGAAAAACATCAATGTTACAAGATGTTGAAGCAGGAAGGAAAACAGAAGTTGAAATGTTCGCTGGATCTGTTTGTGAAATGGGCAGGAAATACGGAATTAAAACACCTGTAAGTGACATGATGTTAAGAATGATAAAAACTATCGAACAAAGATATTAATAATAAAGCTGCGCATTTGCGTAGCTTTATTATTTTCACTTATTATATAATGATTTTAGCAACGGGTTTTAAGGCAGAAATTTGTTTTTAATTATACTAAGAGAATTGTTTGAAAATGGTGTGTATTAGGGTATAATAATAGAAAGAAATTATTAAGATGAAGTATAATGTGGATTTACATAGCTATACGGTAGAAAGGCAGGAGGCAATAATATGGACAAAACTAAGCAAAAAAAATTAGGTACTTTTGATGGGGTATATGTGCCTACACTTCTTACAATACTTGGTGTTGTAATGTATTTAAGACTCGGGTGGGTTGTTGGTAATTCAGGATTTTTAGGGGCCTTAGTGATAATAATTATTGCTCATATTATAACTTTTAGTACTGTTTTTTCAATGAGTACAATAGTCTCAAACTTTAAAATTGAAGATGGAGGAGCTTATGCAATTATTTGTCGTTCATTAGGGTTAGAATGGGGAGGAGCCGTTGGAATACCTCTTTATTTTTCACAAGCTTTTTCAGTAGCTTTTTATATTATTGGTTTCGTTGAAGTTTGGGTGAATTTTTTTCCAAATACAAATGTAAAAGTTATTAGTTTTGCTATTTGGTTAGTTTTATTTATTATTTCATATATAAGTGCCGAATTGGCGTTTAAAATTCAATATTTTATTCTTGTAGCTGTTGTTGTTTCTATTGGAGCTTTTTTACTGGGAACTACATCCCCTGAAGTTACAGCAACTTTTCTCGTTGGGAGGTTTGGGCAAGAATCATTTTGGAATACTTTTGCTATATTTTTCCCAGCAGTAACAGGTGTTTTAGCTGGAGTTACTATGTCAGGAGAACTTAAGAGTCCAAGGAAAAGTATAATAAAAGGGACATTTGCAGCAGTTTCTACTGGATTTGCAGTATATATTATAATGGCTTATTGGTTTGCACATCAGGCCACAGAAGCACAACTTTTAAATAATGGTTCATTAATATTTGAATTGGTAAATATCCCGGTATTGGTTATTGTTGGAGTGTTGGGGGCTGTAATTTCTTCTGCACTTTCCACATTGGTAGGAGCACCAAGAACTTTGAATGCACTTGCACAAAACAGAGCTATTTTCTTTTCTAAGTTTCTTGCCAAAAAGTCAGAGAATGGCGAACCGCGAAATGCAATAATTGTGTCTTCTTTAATTTCATTAACTATATTGCTTGGAAGTAATCTTAATGCGCTAGCAGAAATATTAACATTATTTTTCTTAACAACTTACGGGATGATTAACTTAGTAGCTTTTTTAGAAAAGAAAAGTGGAATAACTAGTTTTAGACCTACTATGGCAATTCCTACTATAGTTCCTGTAGTTGGATTTATAGGATGTATGTTTTCAATGTTGCTAATCAACAAAATTTTCGCAATTGTAACAATAATAGTAGTAATATTGATTTATGCATTACTAAAAAAGAAAAATTTAGAATCACCATGGGGCGATGTAAGGGGAGGTATATTTACTATGCTTGCAGAATGGGCAGGACAAAAGGCAATGTCAATGCCGTATCATCCTAGACTTTGGAAACCGTCAGTACTTATTCCAGTAGAGGATTCTCAGGATTTTAGTAAAATACTCCCATTAGTTAGAGATATGATTTTCCCATCAGGAAGATTGTATTATTTAAGTATTAGAAATGATGACGATATGCAAGAATCATACATAGATAGTGAGCTAGATAAATTCAAAAAAAAGAATTTATTTGCAAATAAAATAATTGTAAAAGGGGAAGATTTTTATTCTCAATTTCCAATTGTAATGCAGAGTTTACAACAGACTTTTTTGCCACCTAATTCAGTATTATTTACTTTGAGTAATTCTGAAGAGAAAAGAAAAAAATTAATTAAGATATTATATAATATAGATAGTAATAATATTGGTATTATTTGTGCTAGAATTCATCCTGATAAAGAATTTGGGGAAAGGAAAAGCATAAATTTATGGGTTAGATCCAATAGTCCTAATTTAAATCTTGCTATTTTAACTGCTGTAAAACTTAAAGAGAATTGGAATGCTAACCTTACACTAATAAGGGTAACTGATAAAATAGATGGAGCAGATGTAATAATAAAAGAAATGATGGAATTAGTTGATGATGCAAGATTACCTGTAAATACAAAAGTTAAAGTATTAGTAGGTTCTTTTAATGATTTGGTATTTAGAGAAAAAGCAGATTTAACTATATTAGGAATGCCTCCTGAATATGAAGATATACACAATATAGCTTTCAAAATAGATGGAAGTATGCTATACATTAAAGATTCTGGTTTGGAAAATGCGCTGGTATAAGATTATACTTTTTATATGAAGTCTATATGATGTTTTTATATGTATGTTGTGGTAAAATATACATTGAATATACATAAATGGAGGTATAAATATGACAGTTTTAGTTACAGGTGGAGCAGGTTACATAGGTAGTCATACTTGTGTGGAATTACTTAATGAGGGATATGATATTATTGTTGTAGATAACCTTATAAATAGTAGCGAAGAATCATTAGAAAGGGTTAAAAATATAACTAAAAAAGATTTTGATTTTTTCAAAATAGATGTTATGGATAAAGTAGCTTTAAGAGAAGTATTTTTATCTAATAATATAGAAGCGGTTATCCATTTTGCAGGTTTAAAAGCTGTAGGTGAGTCGGTTTCTATACCTCACAGATATTATAGTAATAATTTGATTAGTACGCTTATTTTACTAGAAGTAATGCAAGAAATGAATGTTAAAAATTTTGTTTTTAGTTCTTCAGCAACTGTTTACGGCGATCCTAATACAGTGCCAATAAAAGAAGGATTTCCTCTTAGTGCAACAAATCCTTATGGTAAAACAAAACTTATGATAGAAGATATGCTTAGAGATATATATAAGGCAGACCAAAGATGGAACATTGGAATACTACGTTATTTTAATCCTGTAGGGGCACATAAGAGTGGTCTTATAGGAGAAGACCCTAATGGTATACCAAACAATCTAGTGCCTTATATTGCTCAGGTTGCTGTTGGTAAGCTAGAAAAATTGAGCGTTTTTGGTGGTGATTACCCAACGAAGGACGGAACAGGTGTTAGAGATTATATTCATGTTGTTGATTTAGCTGTAGGACATTTAAAAACGCTAAAAAAATTGCAAACCAATCCTGGACTAGTAACTTATAATTTAGGTACAGGAAAAGGCTATAGTGTTTTAGAAATAAGAGAAGCATTTGAAAAAGCAGCAGGAATGGAAATACCATATAAGATTGTTGAAAGAAGACCAGGAGATATAGCGGAATGTTATGCTGATTGTTCTTTTGCTGAAAAAGAAATAGGATTTAAAGCAATTAGAAATATAGATGATATGTGTAAAGATTCATGGAATTGGCAATTAAAAAATCCTAAAGGGTATGAATAGTGAATATAAAATACAATGAGTAAATAAAAACAGATGGCATGAAATATATTTCATGCCATCTGTTTTTATTTTACATCAAAATCAAAATAAGTATTGGGGAACGGTCCGTTTATATAAGTATAATGCCACCATTCATTTTTATAATATTTAAATCCGTATTTCTCCATAGTATTTTTAAGAATTTCACGGTTTTCAAGTTGCTCTGATGTTAAAGAGCTATAAGAGAAATGTGATTGAATTCCAAAAAAATCAAAGGAGCTACCCATATCAAGTTCTTTTTTTGTTTCTAAATTAATAATAGTTAAATCTACAGTACTGCCTTTTGAATGTGACGATTTTTTTGCAATATACCCAGAAGAA
Organism: Clostridium sp. DL1XJH146; assembly: GCF_054819755.1. NCBI lineage: Bacteria > Bacillati > Bacillota > Clostridia > Eubacteriales > Clostridiaceae > Clostridium > Clostridium sp. DL1XJH146. Next base: position 58,540 of record NZ_JBTVVN010000002.1, on the reverse strand, counting down.
ATAATATCTTTTTTGGCTACTTCTGGATAATAATATTCTTTCATTATAGTGTCAGAATAGTCTTGTGCCCAATTCACAAAACAATTCACAGCTTTTTGAGGTCTATAAGCATCGAAGATTTTTAGCCCTAGACCTTGGAGAGATAGTTCTTCTTGAACTTTTTCTAGTGCCACACAGGAAACTTCAGTGAGAATTGCTTTATTAGCATAATATCCATCAACTACTCGTCCTGTAAAGTTATTTTCAGTAGAATATCTCATTTCTAAAATAATATTTGGGATTATATCTTTTACATAAACAAAACCTTCAGGCAATAAGTATTCTTCCTCTGCTATTAAAGTATCTTTTTCAGTTTCTTTTTCTGTATTTTTTTGATTTTCATGTTCTGTATTAGCTATATTAGACGTATTTTCTGTTTTATCTGTATAGTCAGAAGAATTTGATTTAGCTTCTAAATCTATATTGTCCATAATTGAGTTGCTGTTGTTATTTTGATTGTTGTCAACGGTGGGTTCAATATTGGAATTTGAATTATTAATATTAATTTTATTGGAGTTATTTTTTACAAAATTATTAGAACAAGCAGGTAAGAATGGCAGTATAAAAATTACTATAAACAGTAATAATTTTTTCATATATAAAGAGCCTCCATTTTAAAATAAAGTTTTACTCTATTATTTTACCATTTTAAGTATTTATAAGCAATTAGACTAGAAATTTAGTTATATATAGTAATTAAGCATAAGTATTTTTTAAAATAATACTCTCTTTAGAATGATCGCTCTATAAAAAATAATTAAATAATAAATAGTTTAAATCATAGCGATTAGGTGGTAATATTTATATATAAATACATGACAGGTGGTCAATTATGGAGAGTATATATTTAGAAGTAAAAAGAGATAAACAAATATGGAAGTTTTGTTTTTATGGGTTATTGAAAAATTTGAGATTTTTTGAACCATATTTACTTATTTATCTTCTAAGTTTGGGAATGAATTTGTTTCAAATTGGTATATTAATATCTATTAGAGAGTTCATAACATATATATTTGAAGTTCCTTCAGGTATTATAGCAGATAACTATGGGAAAAAAAGAGAATTGATGATGTGTTTTACTTTTTATATTATTTCATTTGTTTTTTTCTTTATAGGTATTAATTATTTTGTATTAATAATTGCTATGATTTTTTTTGGATTAGGAGAAGCTTTTAGGTCTGGAACTCATAAAGCAATGATATATTCATATTTAGAGCAAAAGGATTGGTTTAAATACAAGGCTTTTGTATATGGCAGGACAAGGTCTTTTTCTTTAATTGGTTCAGCAATTTCAGCTTTTCTTTCAATTGTATTTGTGTTAAATCTACCTGGAGTAAGGTGGGTGTTTTTAATATGTATAATTCCATATATTTTAGATTTTTTACTTATATGGACATATCCAAATAGTTTAGATGAAAGGGAAAAAACGGAATTCAGAGGATTTTTTAAGGAAAGCATTATTCAATTGAAAAGTATATTTTCACAAGAAAAATTGAATAAAATTTTGATAAGTTCATCATTATATGATGGATTATTTAAAAGTATAAAAGATTATATACAACCTATATTAAGTACAATAATTTTATCAACAACGATTTTGCAATTTAAAGGATTTACACAGGATGATAAAGTTACTATCTATTTAGGAATTGTATACGGTGTTTTCTACATATTTAGTTCTATGGCATCTAAAAATGTATATAAGCTTAATGAATATATGGATTCTTATAAGCTGATGGGGCTTTTTTTCGATATTATGGCTATATTTTGCATAATTATTTCTTTTGGAATAAGAAATGAATTAACAATTTTAATTATAGTAGTTTATTTTGTAATGTATCTGCTTAAAGATGCCAGACGTCCTTTGGTTGTAGACACTTTTGGAGATCATATGAATAAAAGTCAAAGAGCTACTGTATTATCGGTGGATAGTCAACTGAAATCATTATTCCTAATGATTTTTGCGCCACTTTTAGGATTTATAAGTGATAAATTTTCTTTGCAAATAATGTTTTTATTTATAGGAGTTTTTATATTGATTGCTAACAGATTCTTAAGTTTAGATAAAAAGATAAATAGCAAAAAATGAATTAATTATAAAAAAGCTTTCAATAGCTACTTTTTATATTTATAGCTATTGAATAGTATGAAAGTAAAATCATCCACAGTTCACTGTGAACTATGAACTATAACCTGTGAACTGTGCACTGCGAACTGTGAGCTATAACCTATATATTATATTGTTTTTTTAGTTCATAAATTGTTTGAGAAGTTGTGTCAGACATTGTATATCCAAGTAAAGTTACTACTTGCTGGATTTCATTTTCAAATTTACTTTCTATTTCTATGTAAGGAAGTGGGAAAAAATCTTTATCGTTGATATCAATTTCTATGAGAGTATTATTATATTGATAGCTTTCTCTATACTTTTTGATTGAATGTACTAATGCTAAGCCTAAAGATTTAAAAATTTTTGTTCCTTCTATAGGGCTCGCAATTATTGTTTCGTTTTCTTCCATTATTTTATAGTTTTCTTGACTTAATAATTTTTTGGTTGTCATATAAGAAGTTGTATTGCTAGTTAAGCAATCTTCAACAATTCTAATTCTTGCATATCCTTTATTTTTTAGAAGGCTCCCATCATTAAAATCAAATATGTTATTAATTTGATTTTCTTTTTTTACTAATTTAGCGCCTAATGATTTTAGTTTTTCTCTGATTTCACATACATTGATATCTACAATTCTTGTTTCTATTTCATGCATTTTTTTACCTCCAGAAAGTTGAGCATAATTACTTCGATATTCATTTATGATTTCCTATTAAATATAATTGTGATATAATTATTTTATTAATAAATTAACTTAATTGCAACAGGAGGAATTGATATGGATCAGTTTTATGAATTATTATTAACAACAAAAAAATCAACGTTATATAAAATTGTTAATATTTTTGTGTACATAGTAGGAATCATTGGATTACTAATACTTTCGGTTAACCTTATTTTGGGTTTAGTTTTCATAATAGTCTCTGTGGTTATGTTTTTCTATAAAAAAAATCTATATGTTGAGTATGAGTATGATTTTACAAATGGGGAAATTGATATTGATAAAATTTATGAAATGAAGAAAAGAAAAAGAATTATTACATTTAACATTAAAGATGTTGAATTATTAGCTTTAGAAAATAGTGATTTTATTAATGATTTTAGCAATAAACCTAAAGAGGTAATTACTTGCATTCCATCTAGTTATAATGGTAAAATATATACTGCTATGATAACAATGGGATCAAATAGGAAAATGTTAAAATTTGCACCAGATGAAAAATTTTTAAATTTATGTTTTAAGTTAAATCCTAGAGCAGTAAAAAAATATTAGTAAAAAAATATTAGTAATAAAAGAAATCCAATAGCATTGGATTTTTTTATTGCATAAGAAAGTATTTTTTATGAGGTGATAGTATGGAATATATTACAGATATATCAATTAATGAAGCCGTTGTCCATATATTAGATAACAATGCTGATGAAGTAGTTTTAAATCAATTCACATTGAAATTAGATGAAGAGTTATATTTTTATTTAGAAAAGCATATTAAAAAAGCACTTAGAGATGAAGAATTAAAATATGCATTTTTTAATGGAGAGAGAAATTTAGTTAAAGAGATATCACAAGAATATTTGAATGGAGCAGCTGATTTTCTTGAAACATCAAAGGAATTAGCTAGGCAACTTTTTGTTTTAATGAGGTCAAAAGGTAATATACCATCTTGTGATTTAGTTGTGGTTTCTTTCAGTACAGAATTTGGTCCTATGTTAGGCGTTTTGAAGATGGATTATATTAAGAATTATATTCATGCTATTGATTTTTTAGAGGATAGAATAGGAATTAATATTGTTCCTCAATATACGGGTCTTCCTTCAAATTCTCAGAGAATTCAAAAATGTGCATTTATAAAAAAAATTCAAGAAGATAACGAATATGATTTACTTCTTCTTGATAAGAAGGCTAAAACTGATAAAAATGAAGAGTATGGAGCAAATTATTTTGTTATGAATTATCTGGGTTCTTATGTAGTTGACAATGATAGAGATATTACTAAGCTTTTTGTAAAAGCAGCAGAAAAATGGACTAGGGAAACTTATAAGGAAAATGCCGTTAAGCAAGAAATAATGAGGACTGGTTTAAAGAAACAATTAAAAGAAGTAGAAGAAGTTGATATAGAAAAGGTATCAGAAGAAATATTAGGAGATAATAAAGAAGAAAAAGAGAAATTTATAAAATATATTAAAGAACAAGGTGTTGATGAAAAAATACAAATTGATAAAAACTGGTTAGAAAAAAAATTCAAAAGAGTAAGATTAAAAGTAGATAAAGATGTCGATATTTATCTTGATGAGGAAACCTATCATGATAATAGTAGGTTTGTAATACAAAGAAATGGTGATGGAACTATAAATATGACTATTAGAGGAATAAGTAATTATTTAGAAAAATAAAAGCTGTTGGATGATTTCCAACAGCTTTTCACTTTAAATTCAATTTTTTTTGTATGTAGGATTATAGCTTATTAGCAGATCCTAATACATTATCAATTTTACCTTCTACTAAAGTTTTAACTGAATCTCTAGCAGGTCCTAAGTATTTTCTTGGGTCAAATTCTGCTGGTTTCTCGCCAAATACTTTTCTTATAGCAGCAGTCATAGCTAATCTAATGTCAGTATCCATATTTATCTTACATACTGCCATTTCAGTAGCTTTTTTTAGCATTTCAACAGGAACACCTTTTGCTTTTGTTGGGATTTTTCCACCGAATTCATTGCAAGTTGCAACTGATACAGGATCAACAGCAGACGCGCCATGAAGAACTATTGGAAATCCAGGTAGTTTTGCTTGTATTTCTTCTAAAATATCAAATCTTAATTTTGCTTCACCCTCAAATTTAAAAGCACCATGACTAGTTCCAATAGCTATAGCTAATGAATCTACACCAGTTCTGTTAACAAAATCCACAGCTTGCTCTGGATCTGTGTAAACATGAACATCAGAAGATACTTCATCTTCAACACCAGCTAAAACTCCAAGTTCTGCTTCAACAACAACTCCACGAGAATGTGCATATTCAACAACTTCTTTAGTTTTAGAAACATTTTCTTCATAGTCAAAGTGAGAACCATCAAACATTACAGATGTAAAGCCGGCATCTATAGCAACTTTGACAGTTTCTAAATCAGGACCGTGGTCTAAGTGAAGTGCAATATCAATACCAGATTCATCTGCTGCAGTTTGAACCATAGCCTTTAGGTAGTTAGGGCCAGCATAATTCATAGCGCCTTTTGAAACTTGAACAATAACAGGTGATTGTTTAGCTTTTGCAGCGCTAATTATAGCTTGTAATATTTCCATATTGTTAATGTTAAAAGCTCCAATTGCATATTTACCTTCATATGCTTTTTTGAACATTTCAGTTGTAGTAACTAATGCCATTTTAAATTCCACCTTCCAATTTTTAGTTGGTTACAAAATGTCCCAGTGGGACATGTAATATAATTATATTATAATATAAATCTTTCAGTATTACCACATTTTAATTATAATTTATACTGTAAAAATAATCAAAAAATATTTTTTATATTTACAAATTGTACTTCTTGAATATGTTGCAAATCATTTATTATAGAATTTACATAGAAATTTGCTTTATTAATATCTTTTTCTTTAGAATAGTAATCTAAATCATTAATCAAAGAAAGTATTTCATCAACATATTCGTTGCTTGATATTATTGATATATAGTCAGCTTCATAATTGAAGTTATTTTGTATTTCGTTTATTTGAAATTGCGCATTGTCCCAGGCTGCTTCTTCTACTAGAATAGATACCTTATTCAGCTTACTAATATAAGTATCTATTTTTTTGTGTTGTATTTCTTTAGTAATTATAATTGAACATACTAACGTAGTGAAAATAAGAATTGAAATAATTATATTTTTCATTTTACCTCCTAATATAAAAAAACTTAAAACAATATTGAGAATACTTAATTATCTTTTTTCGTTTGGTAGAAAAAATTATTTTTAGAATCTAATAGGGCAAAAAAAATGGATTTTACGTCAGTAATATTGTTCTTTGATAAAATGGAGTCTAACCATTGTTTATCTTTTTTTATTAACTTTAGATTTTGATAGTTAATTTTTCCATCTAGTATTAATGTAATAGGTAAATTTTCTTGAAGAGATTGTATGTTTAGATCGCATTTAGAAACAGGAGTGAGTTTTGTCTTGGGAATAATTGATAACTGTCCATTTGTTTCTAATATTGCAAATTCTACATCACTAATATTATAAAAGCCTTTTAATCTAAGTTCTTCAATAAGGTCATTAAATGTTAATCTTTGATTTTTGAGTTCACTTATATCTAGTTTCCCATGCATTATTAAAATGCTGGGGTTTCCACATATAATTGATCTTGATTTTTCGCTTTTTAGTTCAATAAAAGTTATTATTGTTTGCAGGAATAATAAAGTGATTATTGGAATTATCCCATATATTAATGGTATCTTTAAGTCTTGCATTGGTAAAGATGCTAAGTCGGATATCATAACTGCAATTGCAAGTTCAAAGGGTTGAAGTTGACCTATTTGTCTTTTACCCATGAGTCTCATGGTAATAACAACAATAGTATATAGTATTATTGATCTAATCATAACTGTTAACATTACAACACACCTTTATTTTTTATTTTAAATAATAATTTGCAATGTGAAATTTACAATTTGCAATTATAGAATATTTTACTACGCAAAATGTTTAAACTAATTGAATTAAAGATTCTAGGCATAAGACGGTAATTAAGTACGTATAATACTAATATTTTTTCTATTTATTGAAAAAATATTAGTATTATTATAAAAAAAATATATGACAAAAAACTCTTTTATCTCGTATAATGATAATAGCGAAGAGAATGAAATTGTTTTTTTGATAATTTCTGGATAATAATTCATAAATGGAGGATACAAGAGATGTATAAAGTGCGAGTAAACAATAGTGAACTAATTGAAATTAATAGAGAGAAAAAGATTTATGATATTGTAAAAGAGGAGATAGAAAAGAAAAATATTCCTGTGACACTGGTTAAGTTAAATGGTAAATTAGCTGAAATGACTCATGATATTAATGAAGATTGCAATATAGAACTTATAGATATAAGAGATAGAATTGCAATGCAAGCATATGTAAGGACACTTCAGTTTATATTAATAAAAGCTGCAAATAATATTTTTAATAAAGCAAAAGTGACTATAGAGCACTCATTAAGCAAGGGATTATATTGTGAAATATCCAAGGAATCCAATTTAATTAAAGAAGAAATAGTGTTAATTAAAGAAGAAATGGGAAAAATAATAGAAAAGAATATCAATATTAATAAAGTCAAAGTAAAAAAAGAGAGAGCAGTAGAAATTTTTTCAAGTTATGCAATGGATGATAAGTTAAGCCTATTAAGGCATGTTGATTCAAATGAAGTGAATCTATACGAATTAGAAGGAAGATATGATTATTTTTATGGCCCAATGGCACCATCTACAGGTATAATAAAATGCTTTGATTTGAAATTTTATGCATCAGGATTTATTTTAAGATACCCTACAAGTGATGAACCAGAAAAACTTCCTGAATTTGAAGAGCATAAAAAGTTAGCGTCGATCTTTAGAGAAACAGAAAGATGGGGAAATATATTGAACCTTTCCTATGTAGGTGCTTTAAATGATAGGATAGAGAGTAATGATAATATGAAAATGATTTTGACAGCAGAAGCTTTGCATGAAAAAAAGATAGCCAATATTGCAGATATGATATCAGACAAGGAAAAAATTAAAATTGTTTTAATAGCGGGACCATCATCTTCAGGTAAAACTACTTTTACTAAAAGGTTAGCTATTCAGCTAATGGTGAATGGGCTTGTTCCTATTCAAATTTCGTTAGATGACTATTTTGTGGAAAGAGAAAAAACGCCAAAAGACGAAGATGGTAATTATGATTTTGAATCAATTTACGCTCTTGATATTGAATTGTTTAATAAGCAACTTACCCAATTAATGAATGGAGAAAATGTAATTTTACCTAAATTTAATTTTTTAAATGGTAGCAGAGAATGGCAAGAAGATTATATTTTTTTACCAGAAAATGGCGTTATTCTAATTGAAGGGATTCATGGGTTAAATGAAATGCTTACTTCATCAATAGATAAGGAAAATAAATTTAAAATATATATAAGTGCTCTTACTCAATTAAATCTTGATAACCATAATAGAATAGCTACTACAGATGTAAGAAGGATTAGGAGAATAGTTAGAGATTATCTGTCAAGAGGATATAGTGCAGAGGATACACTGAAGATGTGGCCATCAATTAAAAAAGGGGAAGAAAAAAATATATTTCCATATCAAGAAGAAGCAGATGTAATGTTCAATTCTACTTTAGTATATGAATTATGTGTACTTAAAAAATATGCTGAACCTGAATTAGAGAAGATAGATAAGGATAGCGCTGTTTATTATGAAGCAAAAAGATTGGTAAGTTTTCTGCATTTCTTTAAAGACATAGATGCCGATTTGGTGCCTAGAAATTCTATATTGAAGGAATTTTTTGGCGGAAGTGTATTTTATGAATACTAGGAGAGCAATGCACAATTCGTAATGCACAATTCGTAATGCACAATGCACAATGCACAATGCACAATGCACAGAGAATCATCCATAATTGCAAATTGCAAATTGCAAATTGAAAATTATTATTTGAACTAAACCAAATTATTCAAACAATAGTTTAAAGATCCACAATACTTAAAAGATAGCTAATTAAAAAAAGGAGAAACATATGAGTAGTTATAGTGCTTTTGATATATTAGGCCCTATTATGATAGGACCATCAAGTTCGCATACAGCTGGGGCGGCAAGGCTTGCAAAAATTGCTAGAGCAATAGCAGGAGAAGAAATAGAAAAGGTAAGATTTGTTCTTCATGGTTCTTTTGCAAAAACGTATAAAGGACATGGTACTGATAAAGCTCTAGTAGCAGGAATTTTAGGAATGGCTCCTTGGGATGAGAGTTTGAGAAATTCTTTTGATATAGCAAAAGAGAAAATGTTAGATTTTGATTTTGAAGAAGAAGATATGGGAGACGTTCATCCTAATACTGTTAAATTCATAATAAATAAAAAAAATGGAACACGAAATATAATTGTAGGCTCCTCCATAGGAGGAGGGAATGTTGAAATAATTGAGATTGATGGATTAAGTGTAAGTTTCAGAGGGGATTATCCAACTTTAATTATTAATCATATAGATACTCCTGGAATGATAGCCAAAGTAACTAAAGAATTGTATGATGCAAATATTAATATAGCTTTCCTAAAAGTTTATAGAACTGGAAAGGGTTCAAATGCATTTATGGTAATTGAAACTGATTCTATAGTTTCTAAAGAAATTCTTGATGACATAAGTTCAGTTGGCAAAATTAAAAGTATAAAATCTATTAATCCAGTTAGAGAGGTAAATTAAATGGCTTTTGTAAATAGTGGGAAAGAATTGCTCCAGATTTGTGAAGAACAAAACATTAAAATTTGGGAATATACATTGAGTATTGAGATAGAAGAAGCAGGGTTGGATAAAGAACAAATAATTGAAAAAATGAAAAAAAATCTAGAAGTTATGAAAAAATCAGCAGACAAAGGAAGATTCAATAACGTAAAATCAATTAGTGGATTAATTGGTGGAGATGCATACAAAATAAATGAAGATATCAATAATAGAGAAACTTTATGTGGAGAGTTTATGATTACTGCTATGGCTAGAGCATTATCTTGCTCTGAAGTTAATGCATCTATGGGGAAAATTGTTGCGGCTCCTACGGCAGGTTCTTGCGGAATTATTCCAGCTACAATAATCACAGCAGGAGAGAAATTAGGCAAGACTGACAAAGAATTAGTTGAAGCTTTATTTACAGCCTCAGGAGTAGGCATGCTTATAGCAAAAAATGCGACAGTATCAGGTGCAGAAGGTGGCTGTCAAGCAGAGTGTGGTTCTGCAGCAGCAATGGCATCAGCAGCCGTTGTAGAAATGATGGGTGGTTCTCCAAATGAAGCGTTAAATGCTGCTTCTATAGTAATAAAAAATGTTTTAGGATTAGTTTGTGATCCTATTGCAGGTTTAGTTGAAGTACCTTGTGCTAAAAGAAATGTAGCGGGTACAGTTAACGCTCTTACTACTGCTGATTTAGTTATGTGTGGAGTAAAAAGTAAGATTCCTTTTGATGATTGTGTAGAAGCAATGTATAGAGTAGGTAGAATGTTACCTTATGAGTTAAGAGAAACAGCTTTAGGTGGTTTAGCTACAACAAAAACTGGTAAAAAACTATGTGAGTTAGTAACTAAATAGTAGATGATAAAAATATGCCTGCAAATAGATTTGAAAACCAAATTTACTGCAGGTTTTATTTATTAATATAAACAAAATAAGCAATAAAGGAAATACAATAAAAGTATGAATAGAAAAGAGCTAATTAATATAATGAAAAGTAACTATTTAGAGTACAATCCATAATATAAATATGAGCAACACTTTCTGAGGAGAAAAAATGAGAAGGCGAATTATATTTATATTAGGTATAATAGGTGTCTTGATAGGAAATTTTAAAATGCCTATTATTAATATAGTGATTTTTAGTGTATTAATAATACCAATTGCTATTATTTTGGGTAATAATACCACTGAATTATCTTTTTATATAGGAGAAAAAAGAAGTGGTTTGATTTCTGCAACGATGGGTAATATACCGGAAATAATGATGGGATTTTGGTCAGTTAAGCTTGGGATGATTTCTTTTGTGAAAGCATCAATGATTGGATCAATAATAAGTAATATGTTGCTGGTATTAGGTATTTCTGTTTTCATGGGAGGGTTAAAGTATAAGGAACAAAGTTTTAACAAAAATATAGCAAGAACAAATTTTAATATGCTTATATTAGCTTTTTCTACAATAATAGTTATGGCTACACTTGATAGTTATAGCAAAATAAACTCTAGTGAATTTGAATCATTAAGTATAATTGTTTCGATAATATTGATAATTATTTATTGCTTAGGTCTTATATTTTCTCTATATACTCATAATAATCTTTTTGTTATTGAAGGAGAAATTAAGAGTGAAAGTAGTAGAACTATAAAAAATAAATCTATGATAATTATTGATATTGTAGCATGTACTGTTTTATTATATTTTATAAGTGAGAGGTTAATAGTAAATTTAAATAGCGTTATTAAAATTTATGGATTATCTGAAGAATTTATCGGGATTTTATTGGTGCCTATTTTAGGTAATGCTGGAGAAAATGTATCAGCAATAATGTGTGCAATAAAAAATAAAATTAATATGAGTTTAGAAATTGCAATAGGTTCATCTATGCAAATTGCATTATTTGCAATTCCCTTACTAGTTATTTTTTCAGGTATTTATTCTTTGGGTATGAATTTATGCTTTTCGATTTTTCATATAATTATGATTATAATTGCTTTAGCGACGTCCTTTTTTGTTTTTCAAGATGGTAAAACATATTGGTTTGAAGGTGCTATATTACTAGCTTTATATTTGACAATAATAATGGCTTATTATTATTTGGTATGATTTTCATAGAGGCTTAATATAATATAAGTAATAGTAATGCTAAGGGTGATAGAGTGGCTAATAGAAGAGTTGTTGAAACATATTATGGTGATATAAATAATTTAACTAATGTTCTAACTCAATTAGTAAATTCTTATAGATTGTTAATTGGTGGAGCAGATGATTTGAATAGAATTGCACTTTCTAGTAAATCAGATGTAAAAGACGCTTTGAAAAGAGCAGATAAACTGGGTGATATAATTGATAAATTAATAGATACACTTGATGAAACATCATATCAATATTGTTCTTATTGTAAAATTAAAACGGCAATCATAAAAGAAAAGGTAGAAGTAGGATTTATAGCAACTGAAATTGAACAGGAAATTTATTTTAAGGAATAAAAAAGATGAAATAATTAATAGGAACACCTCTTCTTGGATAAACTAAAATTGGAGGTGTTGTGAATGCAAGTAAAAGATGTTATGACGAAAAATGTTTCCACAATAAATCCTGACGATACTGTGGAAAATGCAGCTGCATTGATGAAAGAATATGATGTGGGTTCTATTCCCGTTTGTCGAGGAGAACAAGTAGTAGGAATTATTACAGATAGAGATGTAGCTTTAAGATCAGCGGCCAATGGCGAAAATGCTTCAAACCAAGTAGTGAAGGATATTATGTCTTCAAATCCAGCAACAGGTGATCCAACAATGGATACTAATGATGCTGCAAGAATTATGAGTGAAAGACAAGTAAGGAGACTTCCGATAGTGGAAAATGGAAATCTTGTTGGAATTATTTCATTAGGAGATTTAGCAGTGGAACCGAATATAACTTCTGAAGCTGGAGATGCACTTAAAGATATTTCAGAACCATGTACTCCTTCAATGCAATAAATTATTAAAAAAATATGAAAATAATTAAATTATTATTAAATCTCGCCAAAAACTACTTGGCGAGATTTTCTTGTTTCTAAAATTGATGTAAAATAACACTAAGAAATGGGTAGAATATTAAAGACAATGAATAATTACAATGCACAATGCACAATGCACAATGCACAATGCACAATGCACAATTTAAAAGAAAAAGAAAAAGAAAAAGAAAAAGAAAAAAGATAAAAAAATAAAAAAGATAAAAAAATAAAATAAAAATAAAATACATAAAATACATGAAACAAAATACATGAAACATAAACCCAAAATATAAACTCAAAATATAAATCAAAAATATAAGTTAAAAATACAAATCAAAAAATAGAACATTCAACATAAAGAATAGTAAATAAACATAATTTATAGCACATGAGGTAGAATATACAATTGACCATATTTAGTTTATAATGGATAAGATGTTGAATGTAATTTTGTAGTAAACAAGGGGGATGAGTAGATGAGAAAAGTAAAATTTATATATAATCCTTATTCGGGTGAGAATACAATAATATATGATTTAGACAAAGTAATAAAAACACATCAAAAATACAATTATGAAGTTGTTCCTTTTAGATTTTATGATGAAGCTAAATTAAGTGATGGATTTGAAGACATAGAAGAAAATTACGAATACATCTTAGTGGCTGGAGGAGATGGTACTGTTGATATTATAGTTAATTATATTAAGAATAATAATATTGATTTACCTCTAGGAATTTTACCAACAGGTACTGCAAATGATTTTGCTAAATTTATAGGAATACCAAGTAATGTTGAAAAGGCTTGTGAACAAATTATAAATTCAGAAGTAAAAGGCCTCGATTTAGGCAAAATTAATGAGAGGTATTTTATAAATGTCGCAAGTACAGGGTTGTTTACTGATGTATCACAAAAAACAGATGTGAATTTAAAGAACACTATAGGAAAATTAGCTTATTATGTTAAGGGAATAGAGCAGTTGCCAAACTTTCGCAAATTGAAGATTAGGGTTGAATCAGAAGAAAAGATTTTTGATGGAGATATGTATTTGATGCTTGTTTTTAATGGAGCTACAGCGGGAAATTTTAAATTTGCATATAACGCAAACTTAATGGATGGATTGCTAGATGTAATTATTTTCAAAGCTAATCAAATAGCTAATATAGTGCCATTGTTAATTAAATTATTAAGAGGTGAGTACTTAGATTTTGATAAAAGTATAGTTTATTTTAAAACTTCTAAACTTAGGATAATATGCGATGAAAATATTGCAACTGATATTGATGGAGAAAAGGGACCGGATTTTCCTTTAGATATAGAATGTATAAAAGGTGACTTAAAAGTCAGAGGAATTATAAATTTCTAAGAAATTAAAAAATCATGAATAATATCAATATAAAATAAATATTTATTAAGTATAGCAATTTATCAAGGAAGGAATTATGGTTTATATTTATTTGGTGTTGATTTTTTTAGCTCTAATACTTATTTATATGGGAGTTGAAGATTGCAATAAGTTTGCCCCTTTAAAAATTAAATTTTTGTGCAATATAGTATACTTAGGTTTGCTTATTAGATTTATTATATTATTTATGTTTACTATTTGGAACAACATAATATATGTATATTATGTTAGTCCTGCTTATTTTTTGAATTATTTAGTGATTCCAATTGCTGCTTTGATATCATATTATGTGTTAATTAGAAGTAATAAAGCTAAGTTTGTTTTGATTATAAGTTTGAGTGCTTTTATTTGTATTCAGTACATAATAAGCAATATAATTTTTGATGCCAAATTATATACAAATAGCTCTTTTGGGTATTGGTTTTCACTAATGCATATTAACATTTTAAATGCAGTATATGTAGTAACTTTTTTTCTTGTTTTAATAGCAACATTGATGAATTATAAGAAAATAAAAGATAGTTACGGTAAAAAAATGTTACTTTTTTCATCAATATTTTCTATTGTTGAAGGATTCATATTTATAATGAAGATAAATTTTTTCCCGGTGTTAGTAATAAATGATATATGCTGGATGTTAACATTGAATTATTGCATAAAAAAGTTAAAGAGATAAAACAAATATCTCTTTAGCTTTTTATTTGGCTCTATTTTAGATATTGTTGATATTTATTTAGATTTTCCTTTTTTATTCTTTGCATTGCTTTTTTGATTATTTTGATTAAAAGTGTTATTTGAAGTTAAATCATTCTTAATTTTTTTATTTTTATGTTTCTTGGAATAAGACTGTTTTTTTGGCGCATAAGGTTTGATTAAACAGTGTTTATCATAGCCTATTAAATCTTCTCTATTAGCTTTAATTAAAGCTTTTTTTACTATTTTATGATTTTCAGGTAAATCAAATTGAAGTAAGGCTCTTTGCATCTTTTTTTCTTCTTCAGTGTCTGGAATATAAACTTTTTCGCCTGTTAATGGGTTGATACCTGTATAAAACATAGTTGTAGAAAGACTACCAGGGGTAGGGTAAAAATCTGAAACTTGTTCAGGCGTATAGTTCATTTTTTTTATATAGAGTGCTAATTCAATAGCTATATTCAAATCACTACCTGGGTGACTGGATATCAAATATGGAACTAAGTATTGTTTTAATCCTTTATTTTTATTGATTACTTCATATTTTTGTTTAAAGTTTTCATAAACAGAATGGTTAGGTTTACCCATAAGAGTTAATACTTTATTGTTAATATGTTCAGGTGCCACTTTTAATTGGCCACTTATGTGGTGCTCGCATAGTTCTTTGAAAAAACTATCATCCTTATCATACATTAAGTAATCGAATCGTACTCCGGATCTTACAAAAACTTTTTTTATATTTGGAAGTACGCGAACTTTTCTTAAAATATTTAAATATTCAGTGTGGTCTACTTTTAAATTTTTACATGGTTTAGGTGATACGCATTGTTTATGTGAGCAAGTTCCTTTTTCGTTTTGTAAATCGCAGGATTTATTTCTAAAATTGGCAGTTGGACCGCCAATATCATGTATATAACCTTTAAAATCATCTAAAGTTGTAAGTATTTGAGCTTCTTCAACTATGGATTCTTCAGAACGTTTTTGGATTATTCTTCCTTGATGAAAATTTAGTGCACAAAATGAACATCCACCAAAACAACCTCTATGACTGGTTATAGAAAATTTAACTTCATTTAAAGCAGCGATACCACCATCTTTTTCATAAATAGGATGACTTTCTCTTACATAAGGAAGGTTATATATATTATCCATTTCGGATGGTGTTAATGGTGTTTGGGGTATATTTTGAACTATATAATCATTACCATGTTTTTGAACTAACGCTTTACCACGAATAGGGTCTTGTTCGTAATACTCAAGTTTATAACTTTCAGCATATTTCATTTTGTCTTCAGAGCAAGATTCGAATGAGGGAACTTCTATAAAATTTTGCACATCATCTAAATTTTTAGTTCTGAGAACTGTTCCTTTTACATCCGTTAAATTATTTATACTTTTACCATATTTCATTAGATTAGCTATTTGTATTATTGGTTTTTCTCCCATACCAAAAACTAAGAGGTCAGCTTTAGAATCCATAAGAATGCTTCTTCTTACTTTATTTGACCAATAATCGTAATGCGCAAATCTTCTAAGACTAGCTTCAATTCCACCAATGATTATAGGTACATCTTTATATGCTTCTCTTGCTTTATTTGAATATACTATTGTAGCTCTATCAGGTCTAGAACCTATTTTCTCACCAGGAGTGTATAAATCTTTTCTTCTTCTTTTCTTAGTTGAAGTATAGTGATTAACCATAGAATCCATATTTCCAGCTGAAATTAGAAATGCATATTTAGGTTTGCCAAGTTTTTTGAATTCGTTAACATCATTCCAATTAGGCTGGGGTATTATTCCTACATTAAAGCCTTCAGATTGTAGCACTCTACCAATTAGTGCAGCACTAAAAGAGGGATGGTCTACATAGGCATCTCCCCAAATTAAAATAAAATCTAATTCATCTATATTTTGATTTTTCATATCATTCTTAGAAATAGGTAAAAAATCAGTTGCTTTATTCATTTTATTATCCTCCATATCTATAAAATTTCCAGCTAAACTACTTACTTATAAGGAAATTCTAAAGTAAATATAATATTAACATATAAGAATATAAATATGAAGTGAAATTTATATTGTAGAATATTTTTAGTCATAAGATGTGAGCAACTATCATATAATGAAATTGGGCGAATTTTTATGCGCAAAATTATTGAATTTATTTTTAAAAGAATTTATAATTAGATTAAAATAGGATAAGTGAGGTGAACTTTCAATAATGGACGCTGGGCCTTGTAGTACGAAAAATATAATAAAATTTAATAATGAGCAGTGGGATATTTATATGTTTTAGGAATAGAATTAAAAGTTGAGCATTAACTAACATAATTTTGAACTTTTAACTCTATACATATGGATATTCCACTATAAAGGAGGAATATCCATGAAAAGATTAAATAGCTTTTATTTGAGCGAAATTTTGAATAAGAAGATTATTGATGAGTATGGAGACTGTATAGGAAAGCTTACTGACGTTTATGCAATTACAACAAACGGATATCCCAAGGCAATAGGGTATAAAGTTAAAAAAGATGGTGAGGTCTATAACTATGAATTTAGAAATATTGATTTTGTCGAAAATGGAAATAAGATTGAAATTCAAGTTAGATTAGTTAAGGATATAATTCCAAGAGAATATACTTTTTTGTTATGGAGAAATTTGATGAATAAGCAAATTATTGATGTTAATGGCAAAAAGGTAGTTCGTGTAAATGATCTTAGAATAGCAGTTATTAATGGCGAAATTAAAGTTTTAGCTGTTGAAACTGGCCTATTAGCTTTGAGTAGAAGATACAAGTTATCTTTTATTGTTCAAAGAATTTTTAAGATTATAAAGAAAGATTATAAAGATACTGTAGTTATGTGGGATGATGTTGAATCATTAGAGATTATTCATGATGGGCTTAAGGTTTCAGTTCCATACAAAAAGATTGCAAGATTACATCCGGCAGATATAGCTGATATTATAGAAGAGGTTGATCTTAAATATAGAAATAAAATATTTGAAAGCTTAGATAAATCTATTGCAGCTGATACTTTGGAAGAAATAGAACCGGAAGTTCAGGCAGGTTTACTTGAATCATTAGACCATGCTAGAATAAAAGAATTGTTAGTTGATATGCCTAATGATGAAATTGCTGATATTCTTGAAGAAGTAGATGAAAAGACTGCTGAGAAAGTTTTGCTAAATCTAGAACATGATGACGAAGAAATTGTAAGGGGCTTAATGAAATATAAAGAGCAAACCTGTGGTAGTGTTATGACTACAGACCATATGGCATTTAATTTAAATATTGAAGTAGGTGAAATTATTGACCTACTAAGAGAAGTTAAACCTGACGAAAGAGTTTTGCACTATATTTATATAATTGATGAATTTAAGAAAACAATAGGAATGGTATCTATAAGAGATTTAGTTTTAGCGGATCCTAGTTCGAAAATTAAGGAAATAATGGAAGATGATGTAATAAGTGTAATTGATAATGAAAACATAAATTCTGCAGTAAAGAAATTTATAAAATATGATTTAGTTGCAATACCTGTAATTAATTTAAATGAAGAACTTCAAGGTGTTGTACTGATCAACGATGTTATGGATGAGATTTTTAAAGAAGGATGGACTAAACTTTTAAAAAAAGCAGTATAAATATAAAACTAAATTAAAGATAAAAAACTCGCAAATTAATAATTTGTGAGTTTTTTTGTGTTATTTTAAAAAAAATTGCACAAAATAGAACTAAATAAGAATTTTGTTTAGATTGACGTTAATAACTATGAAATTGTTTCAATAGTAGTGAGTAAGGATTATTAGATTAATTAGCAATTAGCAATTAGCAATTAGCAATTAGCAATTAGCAATTAGCAATTAAGGATGATTTTGCTACGCAAAATCTTTAATTATCAAATTAATTAGAGATTTTCTGACTGAAGAGAAGAAAATCAACATTAATTGCACATTGAACATTGCAAATTTAATTTGGAGGGTACATATGATGAAGATAAAAGATTTTTATAAAAGGATATGGATATTGACTTTGGCGCTTATATTTTCATTTGCAATGACAACTATATATTTAAAACCATATCATATGGCTTTAGAAGCTGTTGTATATAAATATGGGTCAAAAGATGAAGTTGTTTCTCAAATTCAAACAAAATTGAAGAACTGGGGATATTATAGTTATGGAGTAGATGGTATATATGGATACCAAACATATACATCTGTGAAATATTTTCAGAGAAAAAATGGATTGAGTGTTGATGGAGTGGCAGGCGCCCAAACGTTAGCTGCCTTAGGCATTAATGTAGCTTCAGAAGGAAACGGAGGTTCAACAGGTAATTCATCATCTAATGACCAAAATTTAATGTTACTTGCAAGAATTATAAATGGTGAGGCAAGAGGAGAGCCGTATGAAGGTCAAGTTGCTGTTGGAGCTTGTGTTTTAAATAGAGTTTCAGATTCAAGATTCCCTTCAACCATAGCAGGTGTTATATATCAACCAGGAGCTTTCACAGCTGTAGCAGATGGCCAAATTAATGCGGCATTAAAAGATACGTCAGTGAGGGCAGCACAAGATGCTTTAAATGGTTGGGATCCATCAGGTGGAGCAGTCTATTATTTCAATCCAGCAACAGCAACAAGTAAATGGATTTGGTCAAGACCACTTATTAAAGTAATTGGAAAACATAGATTTTGTAGATAGTGTTTTTTAAAAAGAAGAGTGCTTTTTAAAAGAAGAGTGAAGTTTGCAGAGTGCAGAAACTGTGAACTGTGAACTATAAAATTGATTGTGCATTGTATTTGTATATTATGTAATTGCTATGCTATAATTTTAGTTGATAAATAATTAGTTCCCGTTAAAAATATTATAGATGGTGATATTAATGAAATTAAAAGAGAAGATTATTGACTATTGTAAGAATGTAGGATTAGATACTATAGGTTTTACTAAGTGTAGAGTTTTTGATGAGTTAGAAGATTATTATAGAGAAAAAGAGGATAAAGGTTATTTAAATGAATTTGAGGAAAAAGATATTGATAAAAAGATAAATCCGTTTTTGCAAATGAAAGAAGGAAAAACTATTATTTCTATAGCTTTTCCTTATTATTTTGGTGATTACAAAAAAAGTGAGTTGTATTTTTCTAAATATACTATGGGTAAGGATTATCATATAGTTTTAGGAGAGTATCTCCAAAGTGTATGTGAATTTATTATAAGTTTGGGTGGAAAAGCTATGTATTTTGTAGATTCAAATCCTTTGCCAGAAAGATATATAGCACAGCAAAGCGGTATAGGGTTTATTGGCAAGAATAGTATGCTTATTACAGAAAAATATGGATCTTATGTTTTTCTAGGTGAAATAATAACTGATTTGGAAATTGAAGAAGATAAGAAGGTGGATAGTAAATGTGGAGAATGCCAAAAGTGTATTTTAGCCTGTCCAACTAAAGCTATAAATAAAAATGTTAATAATCCTAATATATGTTTATCTTATATGACTCAAAAAAAAGAAATTGAAGAAGATTGGTTTGAAAAATTACAAGGAAGAATTTTTGGTTGTGATACATGCCAAGATGTTTGTCCGTATAATACTAAAATCCAATTTTCAAAATTAAATAATTTAAAGCCGTTAGATTATATGAGTAGAGTAAGAAGTGAAGAAATTTTGAACATGAATAATAAAGAATTTAAAGAAAAATATAAGATAACTTCCTGTGGATGGAGGGGTAAGAATATCCTTATAAGGAATGTGCTAATTAGTGAAATTACTAATAATTCTAAGGTGAAAATGGATTTGAAATTTAATTCTCCATATCTTGAGAAATATTATATTAGACTTTTAAAAAAAAGGGACTTATAATATAAATATATTATAAAGAAAGGTGGATGTATATGATTTCTCCATGGATGACGAAAATTGTTAATGTTCTCCCAGATAGATTTGTTAGTTATATGTCTAAGAAATTACTTAATAAGTACATAAATAAGTATGCTAATTTGGAAGTTGATAATGAGGAAGTATTAAAAAAAGATTTAGAAAAGCCTGTTATTTATATTTGCAATCATTTAAGTAATTCAGATGCTTTGATGATTAATAAGCTTTTAAGTAAATATGATGATGTTACTTATGTTGCTGGTGTTAAATTGGCAGATAATTCTTTGACAAAATTAGGACTTAATTTAGTTAAAACAACGCCAGTAAGACCTAATACAGCAGATAGAGAAGGTATTAAAAAGATAATTAATTTAATTAAGGGAGGAAATAGTCTTTGTATTTTCCCAGAAGGAACTAGAAGTAGAACAGGCTCTATGATTGAAGGTAAAAAAGGTATTACGCTTATAGCAAAAATGACAAAGGCGTCTATTATTCCACTTGGAATTACAGGAACAGAAAAATTATTGCCTATAAACAAAGAAGGAAGCATGGAAAAAGAGACTTTTCACTATTCAGATGTTAAAATAAATGTAGGAAATAAATATTTTTTACCTAAAATAAATGAAGGCGAATCTAAAAAAGAATATGAAGATAGATGCTTAGAAATTATTATGAATAGTATTGCTGATTTAATTCCTGAAGAATACAGAGGAGTTTATTCAAAACAGTAGGTGATTATTTGGAAAAAGAAAGAGTACATAAGATTGTTGAGTTGCTTCAAAAAACATATGATGGAGCTAAATGTGGACTAGAGTTTAAAAATTCATATCAATTGCTTATTTCTACAATCTTATCTGCACAATGCACAGATGAGAGAGTTAACATTATAACCGAAGAGTTATATAAAGATTATGGTAACGCTACAGATATGATTGAACTAAGTAGAGAAGAATTAGGTGAAAAGATTAGAAGTTGTGGTTTATATAAAAATAAAAGCAAGAATATTTTATTAACAACAAAAGAACTGCTCGATAAATATAACGGACAAGTACCGAATGATTTTGAAAAATTGATTAGTTTGCCGGGCGTAGGTAGAAAAACTGCTAATGTAGTTTTAGCGAATGCATTTGGAAAAGATGCTATAGCTGTAGATACGCATGTGTTTAGAGTAGCTAATAGGATAGGCCTTGCAAAAGGGAAAACCCCTTTACAAGTAGAAGAGAAGCTTATGGAAATCTTGCCTAAAGAAACTTGGAGCAATATGCACCATTATTTGATTTGGCATGGACGCAAAATTTGTAAAGCTAGGAAACCATTATGTGAGGATTGTCCTATAAATACTTATTGTGAGTTTTATAAGTATTAAATATTATATTTAAGCTATATTTTTTATTAAAAAAGCAATTGCATACATATTGAGTAAATTTACCAAAATAAAAAACTTATAGATACTTGTAAGTTTTTTATTTTGTACTTATTTCTGGTTATATATCATAATAAATATTAAAAAATAATTTTTATTGATAAATTTAATCCGATTCAATGTTATTATATGTTTTTTTTGTTATAATAGTATTATGATAAATAAATTGAGGTGATTATATTGGATAATTCATTAAATATTATAAAAGATGAAACTTTAGATTTAAAACAAAAAACACACGCGCTAGCTTGTGAAGCAGAAAATTCGCTACCTTATGTAGATATTAGTGAAGAAGCTCATAGATATCTTGAAGAAGGTTTGATTTGTGACCTATTTGAAGGCCATGCTCCATATAAACCTAGATATGTATTGCCTGATTATAAGAATTATTTTGCAAATGGGTCAGAATATTTAAATATTGAGCCACCTAAAGATATGTACGAAGCCATTAATGCTTTGCTTATAATATATCAGTATGTTCCTTCAGTAACAGGATATCCTGTATTTTTAGGGGATGTTGATAAATTACTTCAACCTTTTGTAAATACAGTCACTGATCAAGAACTTGAAAATTTACTTAGGATGTTTTTGATAAATATTGATAGAACTCTTCCAGATTCCTTTGTTCATATGGATATTGGACCAGAGGAAACTAAAGTTGGTAATTTAGTATTAGATTTAGAAAAAGAATTAAAAAAAGCTGTACCTAATATTTCTCTTAGAATAAATGAAAAAACAAGCGATGATTTAATAAAGAAAGCAGTTGAAACAGCATTAGAAGTAGGTAAGCCTTACTTTATTAATGATGAAGAAATAAGAAAAGATTTAGGAGAAAATTATGGAATAGCATCTTGTTATAATTCATTAAAATTAGGTGGAGGTAGCTTTACTTTAGTTAGATTAAATTTAAAGGAAGTGGCTAAAAAAGCTAATGATATTGAAAGTTTTATAGAAGAAGATTTAAAAAAGGCTATTGATTTAGAGTGTGAAATTATAGATGCTAGGATAAAATTTTTAGTGGAAGAATCAAAATTTTTCCAAAATTCTTTCTTTGCAAAAGAAAAAATTATTTCAATTGATAATTTCACTGCTATGGCAGCGGTATTTGGTTTATATGAGTGTGTAGAGGTATTGACTGATGGCTTAAAGGTTGGCAAAGATGAAGAGGCATTAGTTATAGCTGAAAGAATTATAAAAAAAGCTAGAGAATATGTTAAAGCACATGATAGTAAATATTGCTACGGATTAAATGGTAAAATAGGATTTCATGCTCAATCAGGGATTGATTCCGATATTGATGTTACAGCAGGTGTAAGAATAAAAATTGGAGAAGAACCTGATATACTAGATCAAATAATCGCTGAGTCTAAGTTGCAAAAGTATTTTGATACAGGCGTAAGTGATATATATAATTTTGATGCAACTGCTAAAAATAACATAGAAGGTGTTGTCAAAGTTGTTAAAGGTGCATTAGATGAGGGATTGAAGATATTTTGTATTAATACTTCTGATTCAGATTTGATTAGAATTACAGGATATCTTGTTAAGAAAAAAGATATTGAAAAATACAATAACAAAGAAATAGTAAGAGAAACTACTGCTAAATTTGGAGCAGCAAGTATTGATAATAATAATATACTAAATAGACCAAATAGAAAGATTTGATTAGATGAAGAAAGCTAAAGTTAATAAAATTATTAAAAATTCTTTTATTGACGGACCTGGATGTAGATTAGTAATATTTCTGCAAGGATGTAATATGAGATGTTTATATTGTCATAACCCTGAAACACAAAGACTATGTGATAATTGTGGACTTTGTGTTCCAAAGTGTCCTGCTAAAGCACTTACTATAAATAATGGTAAAGTTTTTTGGTTAGAAGAAAATTGTATTGATTGCGATACATGCATAAAAACTTGTAATAAATGTGCATCTCCTAAGATTAAAGAATACACAGCTAGTGATATATTTAAACAAGTATTAAAATATAAAAATTTTATTGATGGAGTAACAATCTCTGGAGGAGAATGTACGCTCCAATCTGAATTTATTGTTGAATTGTTTAAACTTATTAAAGAGAACACTACTTTAAATACATTTATAGATAGTAATGGATATATTGCAGAAAAAGAATTGAACAAGCTGATTGACGTTACTGATGGATTTATGATTGATTTAAAATCCTTTGATGAAGAGAAGCATAGAATCCTAACAGGTCTTGACCTTAAAACTGTACTTGGTAATATTAGTCTTATTTCTAAGGAGAGGAAGTTGTATGAAATAAGAACAGTACTAGTAGAAGAATTTACAGCTGATGAAGAAATTGTTGGAAAAATAAGTAAATACGTTCAGAAATTAAATGATTATTCAAAGTTGAAACTTATACAATTTAGGAACCAAGGAGTAGAAGGAGTTTTAAAAAACTCACCTAATTTAGATGAGGAAAAATATTTATATTTATCTAGTATAGCAAGTGAAATATTAGGACAAGAAAGAATTTCAAAATAAAATTTGCAATTAGCAATGTGCAATCATCAATAATTGCACTCTGAACATTGCAAATTGCACATTATGTTATAAAAAAAATGTGTGTTGAATTAATAATATGATACTTTTTTGTAAACAAAGTATTAACGAAATATGATACAATGTTATTTATATTCGTTATAATTATTAGTGGAATAATATTGATTTGTTTTTTATTATGAATACAATAAAGTTGAAAGAGAGGTATGCAGTATGGATACTAATAATACTGTGGAAACTAAAGAAGTTCCAAAGGAAAGTAAGAAGAGTAAAAAAAGCAAAAATAAGAAAATTGGCATAAGTATTGCCGCTTTGCTTGCAGTAGCAATTATTGGGACAGGTTCATATTTTTATTCAGTAGCTCAAAAATGGAATGATTTAATTATGCCAAATGTATATGTAGAAGATATAAATTTAACAGGAATGACTAAAGATGAAGCTAGCAGTAAATTGAAGACGGAATTCAGTGATGCTATATTACAAAAAAAGGTTGAAATTACTGTTGGAGAAGAGAAATTCCAAATTGGTTATGATGAACTAAATGCAACTTATAATATTGAAGAGACTATTAGTGAAGCTTTTGAATATGGAAAAGATATGAGTATTATTGATAAACTTAAAACTATATATAAACCAGTGGATGAAAAACTTGATTTAGATTTTTCATACAACGAGAAACCTATTGACAGCGTGATTTCTCAAATTGAAAAAGAAATAAACAAAGAGCCAAAAGCGGCATCAATAAAATATCTCGGAAACTCAAAGTTTGAAGTTACTGACGATGTTAAAGGAGCTATTGTAGATTCAAAAGAACTTATTTCTTTAATAAATGAAAAAATTAAAGAAGAAGAAGGAGATATTACTGTAGAAGCACCAATAGAAGAACTGATTGCAGAACCTACAGGAAAACAATTAAGATCTATTGATACAATAGTAGGTTCACATAATACTAGCTATACAACATCATCGTATGCTAGATCTACTAATATTGAAGTGGCGACTAAGGCAATTAATGGATTATTACTTATGCCAGGAGAAACTTTCAGTTTTAATGAGGTTGTTGGTAAAAGAACGGCAGCAGCAGGTTATATGGAAGCTCCTGTAATTGTAAATAAAGAATTGGTTCCTGGATTAGGCGGAGGCATATGTCAAGTTTCAACAACATTATATAATGCAGCTCTTAAAGGTGGTTATGAAATTGTTGACAGGTCACATCATACATACCCATCTCATTATGCAGATATTGGTAGAGATGCTACAGTTGATTATGGTAATTTAGATTTTGCATTCAAGAATAATTTTGATTATCCTATATATATACAGGGATACTCAAAAAGCAAGAATTTGTATTTTAATATTTTCTCAGCTAAAGAGTTAACTAATAGACGTTATGTAATAACAAATGATGTATATGCAACATTTGAACCAACAACAAAGATTATTGAAGACCCTAATATGTTAGTTGGTGAAGAAGAATTTGATACTCAGCCTCATACTGGATACAAGGCTAAAGTATATAGAACTGTTTATGAGGGAGATACAAAAATTGAAACACAAACAATTTCTTCTGATTATTATGTACCTATTAATGGAGTTAAAAGAGTAGGAACGAAAGAACCAGAACCTGTTGTTGAAGATACAACACAAGCAACACCAACTACTGATGAAGAACCTACTACAACAGAACCAGCTGCAGAACAAACACCTGCTACTACGGAGAATTAATAAAATTTATAAGTTGAATAAACCTACGTTGCAGGACGTGGGTTTGTTTTTTAGGTATGTTTTATAATATTGTTGATATACTAGTATTGTTTTTACAATAAAATTTCACACTATTTAGAAATAAATCTTATTTAAAAAACCATACTTTAAATATAAACAATTCTTTAAACATAATCAAAATCAAAAAAAATGTTTGGAAATCGATAGGAGGATTATGAAAATGGAATATAAATTAATATGCATAGATATGGATAATACATTGCTTAATATTAAAGGTGAGATAAGTGAAGTAAATAAACAAGCTTTGAGATTAGCTATAAAAAAAGGTGTTCACATAGCAGTGACAACAGGAAGAATTTTTGTTTCTGCAAGAAATTTTGCTGAAATATTGGGAGTGAAAACACCTGTAATAGCATCAAATGGAGCTTATATTAGAGAAAAAGACAAAGAAAAAGTTATTTATGAAAAAACTTTAACACAAAAGAATTGTTTTGATATTTATGAAATAGTTAAAAAATATAGTTTTTTGAAAATGTTTAATACACATGATACTGTATGCTCACCAGAGGATTATCCAGAAAGATATTTGTATATAAAATACAATGAAAGCTTACCTGAAAATAAAAGAGTTAAACTACTAGTTGAAAAAAACATAGAGAAATTTATAAGAGACGAGAAAGATAATATATTAAAATTTATTGCAATATCTAGAGATGCTGATGATTTGAAAAAAGCTAGAGAAGAAATTTCATTATTGGAAGATGTTGATGTTGTTAGCTCGGGAGAAATGAATTTTGAAGTTAGTAGAAAAGGTGTATGTAAAGGTACAGCAGTAAAAGTATTAGCTGAAATGTATAATATAAAGCAAGAAGAAATTATTTGTATAGGGGATAATGAAAATGATATTTCCATGATAAAGTATGCTGGTTTAGGCGTAGCTATGGGAAATGCATTAGATAGTGTTAAAAAAGTAGCTCAATACGTCACAGATACAAATGATAATGATGGTGTTGCAAAGGTTATTGAAAAGTTTGTACTTAATAGTATTTAGTGAATAATACAAAATATAGATGTTTCAATTTAAATATAATTGGAACAAGCCCATTAATACTATAGTTTTCTACTATGTTTTTTATTGCATAAAATCCATTAGGACGGCTAAACTATGAATTATAGGGGATGAGTATTTATGTTTGTACCGGAGAAAATTATTTTTGAAGAAAAAGCGCTTAAATATAATATTGGTAATAATATTTATTCATATTTTGAAAAAAAAGATATTGATATAGAAATTAATAAGCAGGGTAGAGTTTCAGGATTATCAAAAAAGGAGTTAAGTGAAAGATATCATAAAGGGAAAAAGATTTTAGTGGTAGGCACAAGAAAGATCACTGAATTTCAGACTTGTAAACCATCAGCGGATTATCAAATACCGCTTCTTAGTGGCTGCCCTGGGATGTGTGAATACTGTTATTTACATACACAGTTTGGTAAACGGCCTTATATAAAAGTTTATGCCAATATTGATGAGATATTAAAAAAAGCTGATGAATATTTAGATAATAAAAATTTAATTACTTTTGAGGGAGCGGCAACATCAGATCCTCTACCAGTTGAGCCATATACAGGACTGATTAAAAAAACTATAGAATTTGTAGCAAATAAAGAAAATGCAGCCTTTAGATTTGTTACAAAATTTACAGATGTAGATTCTCTTTTAAATATTGACCATAAAGAGAGGACTACAATTAGATTTACATTGAATACTGATTATGTAATAGGAGAATATGAGCATAAAACTCCTAGTTTAGATAAGAGAATAGAAGCGTCTAAAAAGATAAGTGAGGCAAAATATAAACTTGGATTTATAATTGCACCTGTTATTATTTACGATAATTGGAAAGAAGAATATTTAGATTTATTAAAAAAGATTAAGAAAAGTATAAAAACAGAAGAAATAGAATTTGAGGTAATTACACATAGGTACACTCCGAGAGCTAAAGAAAATATAGTGAATATTTTTCCAAAAACTAAGTTGCCTTTAGGCGAAGAAAATAGAATTTATAAATATGGACAATTCGGATACGGTAAGTTTGTATATAATAAAGAAAATATGCAAGAAGTGAAAGAGTTTTTTATTAAAAATATTACTGAAATATTTGGAGAAGGAAAAATAAAGTATATTATTTAATGGGGTTGCAGAACTTAGCTTGCGTAAAAAAAATCTTTACCAATATCGAAATTTGAAGTAATATATATATGTTAAAGAATTATGATAAATAAGGAGAAAGAAATGAAAATAGAAGAACCTAACTTACATATAGTATTATTTCAACCAGAAATACCACAAAACACTGGTAATATCGGCCGGACTTGTGTGCTTACAAAAGCAAGATTACATTTAATTAAGCCATTAGGCTTTAGTTTGATGGGTAAAGATGTAAAGAGAGCGGGATTAGACTATTGGCCAGAACTAGACGTTGAGGTTCATGAATCTTTTTCGGAATTTGAACAAAAATATCCTTATGCTAATATATATCTTGCTACAACTAAGGGAGAAAATTTTCATAGTGATGCTAGTTATAATAAAGGAGATTTTATAGTGTTTGGTAGAGAATCTAGTGGGTTACCAGAAGAAATAATGAAGAAATATCAAAAGGGATGTATTAGAGTGCCTATGCTTAAAACATCTACAAGGTCACTTAATTTATCCAATACAGCAGCGGTTGTAGCTTATGAGGTTTTGAGACAAATTGGATTTCCTGATATGAGATAACAAAAATAAATATAATTTTTACTACAGTATGTATTACAACAATATGTTTCTTGATTTTTACATGGATTTAACGTATATTAGAATTATAATAAAGTTTATTGTGGATTTTATGACAAAATTTTTATGATATACCAACTTAGTCATTAACAATTCATATTAAAATGATTTATTTTAATATGAATTGTTATATATAAATTTTCAGGGGGTAATAAAATGAAAAAAACTAGAATTATAGCTGTTTTAGCTAGTATTGCTATTGTTGCATCAGTATTTGCTGGTTGCGGTAGCACGAACAACAATGCTGCAAACAATGAAGCTACAGACAATGAAGCTACAGACAATGAAGCAGAAGAAACTCCAGAACAAGTAGAAACAGATGTTACAGTAGGTTTATCTACAGATATGGGTGGAAGAGGCGATAAGTCTTTTAATGATTCTGCAATCGCAGGATTGGACAGAATTGCTGAAGATTATACAATTGAGCCAGCAATTTTAGAAGCTTCAAGCCAAGATGATTATGCAACTTACTTAACTTCACTTGCTGAAGAACATGATTTAGTATTTGGTGTTGGTTTCTTAATGGAGTCTTCTGTTAAAGAAACTGCTGAACAAAATCCAGACACTAATTTTGCAATTATTGACGCTGTTGTAGACCTACCAAATGTTGCTTCAATTACTTTTAAAGAGCAAGAAGGTTCTTTCTTAATGGGAGTTATTGCTGGTAAAATGACAAAAACTAATGAAATTGGTTTTATTGGCGGTATTGATATGGAATTAATCCAAAGATTTGAATATGGTTTCATTGCAGGTGTTAAATCTGTAAATCCAGAAGCTGCTGCAAACTTAATGGATAGAACAAATGTAAGATATACAGGTGCATTTGATGATCCACAAGCTGGTCAAGAAGCTGCTAAAGCATTATATAATAGTGGTTGTGACGTAATTTACCATGCTGCTGGTGCGTGCGGTACTGGATTAATTCAAGAGGCTGCTGCTGAAAGAGAAGATGGAAAAGAAGTATGGGCTATTGGTGTAGATTCAGACCAAGCTGCTATAATGCCAGAATCTGCTGGTGCTATTCTATCTTCTATGATGAAACGAGTTGATAATGCAACTTATGCTGTAACAAAAGACTTAATTGAAGGAAACTTCAAAGGTGGAGAAGTTGTTACTTATGGTTTAGCTGAAGATGGCGTTGGAATAGCTCCAACAACTTCAGATAATACTCCTCAAGAAGTAATTGATTTATGTGAGCAGTATAAAGAAGCTATAGTTAATGGTGATTTAGTTGTTCCTGCAACAAAAGATGAATTAGATGCTTTTGAAGTTGTTGAACTATAATCATTATTTAATAAAGAAGTAATAATTAATTTAATAGAAAAGCTAGGTGCTTTAACATCTAGCTTTTTTTAAACTCTATAATCTAAAATTTTAAGGAGTTGAAAACATGGAAAAGGTAGTTGAAATGAAAAAAATTACCAAGATATTCCCGGGAGTAATTGCTAACGAGGATGTTGATTTTGATTTAAGAAAAAGTGAGATCCATGTACTTCTAGGTGAAAATGGTGCTGGAAAGACTACTTTGATGAATGTCTTATATGGTTTATATCAACCTGAAAAAGGTGAACTGTTTGTAAAGGGTAATAAAGTTAATTTCAAAGGCCCATCAGATGCTATTGCAGCTGGTATAGGGATGGTGCATCAACATTTTATGTTAGTACATAATTTTACTGTAGCAGAAAGTATTATTTTGGGTAGTGAACCTAAAAAAGGCATTAAAATAAATATGAAAAAAGCTAAGGAAGATGTTAAGAAACTAGCTACTAAATATGGTTTTAACATTAATCCTGATGATTTAATAGAAAATATTACAGTGGGGCAGCAACAAAAAGTGGAAATTTTAAAAGCTCTCTATAGAGGAGCGGAAATATTAATACTTGATGAACCTACTGCGGTATTGACACCCCAAGAGATAATCGAACTTGGTAAAATTCTAGGCAATTTGAATAAAGAAGGTAAATCAGTTATTCTCATAACTCATAAACTTAAAGAGGTAATGAGTATGAGTCATAGAGTTACAATCGTTAGAAGAGGTAAAGTAATTGATACAGTTGAAACATCAAAAACTAGCATAGATGGGTTAGCAGAATTGATGGTAGGAAGAAAAGTAAATCTAAAAGTTGAGAAAAAAGAACTTAAAGAGGGCGAAGTAGTACTTAGAATAGAAGATTTAAAAGCTAAAGACCTTCGGAATTTGCCTATTCTTAAAGGTGTAAATTTTGAATTACATAAAGGTGAAATACTTGGAATTGCCGGTGTTGACGGAAATGGTCAATCAGAGCTTATTGAAGTAATGACTGGACTTAGAAAATCAACGGGTGGGAAAGTAATATTTAAGGGTGAAGATATTACAGGATTAACACCAAGACAAGTTATGGAGAAAGGGATTAGTCATGTTCCGGAAGATAGGCATAAACGAGGATTAATATTAAAGTATTCTCTTGCAGAGAATTCTGTTTTGGGTAGTCATTATAAAGAACCTTTCTCAAAAGGTGTTATAATGGATTATTCTAATATACATGAACATGCAAAGAAATTAATAGATGAATTTGATGTAAGGACTCCAAACGAAACGGTTATGGCATCTTCTTTATCTGGTGGTAATCAGCAAAAGATGGTTGTAGCTAGAGAAATCAGCAAAGACCCTGATATGCTGATTGTAGCTCAACCAACTAGGGGATTAGACGTTGGAGCGATAGAATATATACATAAAAGAGTAGTAGCGGAAAGAGATAAAGGAAGAGCTGTATTGTTAGTTTCATTAGAATTAGATGAAGTTATGTCATTATCTGATAGAATTGCCGTTATGTATGATGGAGAAATTGTTGATATACTTGATGCAAAAGATGCTACAGAGCAAAAACTAGGCATTCTAATGGCTGGTGGTACTCTTAATGAAAAATAGAAGGAGGGATAGAGATGACTTCTAAAAAAGAGGAGAAGATGACTTCTTCCATATATAAACAATTTAGAAGCAACTTATTGTTGCCAATAGTTTCGATTTTAATTGCTATGTTTTTAGCTGTTTTTATTGTTATGTGGGTAAAAAATGAAGGCTTTATATTTTCAGCAAAGGATTTATTTTCTGCATTATGGAAGGGTAGCTTTGGGAGTAAAAGCAAATTTTTAAATACATTAGCCAGCACTACACCTTTAATTTTTACAGGACTTGCAAATGCTATCGCGTTTAAAACTGGATTGTTTAACATAGGTGTTGAAGGACAATTCATTATGGGTATACTTGCGGCAACGCTTGTTGGTTTGATTCCGGGAATACCTACTGTAATACATATAATATTAGTTTTATTGGCAGGTACTGTAGTTGGAGGAGTTTGGGCTGGTATTCCAGGGTTCTTGAAAGCTAAAACAGGAACAAATGAAGTTGTAAATACTATCATGATGAATTTTATTGCTTTGGCAGTTTCAGACTATTTCATATTAGGACCTTTTAATAAACCTGGTTCTGCAACTACAAATAAAATACAAGAAACAGCTCAGCTATGGAGATTTATGGGCTCGAAGTATAGAGTTAATGTTAGTTTGTTTATAGCAATACTATGTGCTATTCTCGTTTATTATTTCTTCTGGAAAACAGTTCAAGGATATGAAATAAGAGCTGTTGGATTGAATGCGGATGCAGCGGAGTATGCGGGTATAAATGTAAAGAAAAATATAGTGCTAGCAATGGCACTTTCAGGAGTTTTAGCTGGACTTGGTGGTGCAACACATCTAGCAGGAGTCCAATTGCAAGGCTTCCAACTAGCTGGATTTACTAACTATGGATTTAATGGTATAACAGTTGCTTTGCTTGCTAAGAGTCACCCAATCGGAGTTGTATTTTCAGCTTTATTATTAGGAGCTTTAAATAATTCTGCGCTTACTTTGCAAATGGCGGGCATACCTCAGGAAATAGTTTCATTAATTCAAGCAGTAATAATTATTTTTGTAGCAGCTGATTATTTATACAAATGGCTTGGACAAAAGAGAAAGAAGGGGGCGCTTAAACATGAATAGTACTGGTGGATTACCAATAATATTAGCGATTCTAGCAGCTTCACTAAGAATGGCTACTCCACTTTTGTATGCAGCTTTAGGCGGAATGTTTTCAGAAAAATCAGGAGTAGTTAATATAGGTCTTGATGGTATGATGACGGCAGGAGCCTTCTTTTCCATTGCAGCAACCCTTTCTACTGGGAATCCATGGATAGGTTTACTGTGTGGTATTTTGGCAGGAGCTGTTATTTCGCTGATTCATGCAGTTTTGAGTGTTAGTTTAAGAGCGGATCAGGTAATTTCAGGGGTTGCTATTAATTTATTTGCGGCTGGTCTTGCTTCATTCTTGATTTATAAATTATATGGAACAAATGGTCAAACTGATAGTGTTAAAGGAATACCATATCCTTCAGCGGCTATTTCAAAAATACCATTAGTAGGTGCTTTCCTAGCAGATTTAGATTGGTTTGTAATTTTTGCTATAGTGCTCGTATTTGTATCATATTTTATTTTGAATAAAACATCACTTGGATTAAGGATAAGAGCAGTTGGAGAACATCCTAGTGCAGCTGATACAGTAGGTATAAATGTATATGCTATGAGATATTTTTGTGTTATTCTTTCAGGTGCTTTAGCTGGCATGGGAGGAGCTTATTTATCTTTAGGGTCTATTAGATTATTTAGAGATGGTATGGTGGCAGGACGTGGATTTATAGCTCTAGCTGCAATGATTTTCGGTAATTATAAGCCATTTAATATAATGTGGGCTTCTATTTTCTTTGGGTTCGCTAGTAGTTTAGAATTATTTGCACAAGGATTTGGTTGGGGATTTCCAACTCAAGTTTATCAAGCAATTCCATACGTGCTTACAATGCTTGCCCTAGCAGGATTTGTTGGTAAAACTGTAGCACCAAAAGCTGATGGAACACCTTATGTTAAGGGTGAGAGATAAAAGAATAATTTGCAATTAGCAATGTGCAATTTGCAATTGAGGAAGCTTCTTGACTGACGTCGAGAAGCTTTTGTTTTATTAAAGATTTTCTCACCAAAGGGAAGAAAATCATCCGTAATTGTGCATTGTGCATTGTGCATTGTGAATTTGTATTTATCTTTTGAATTTAATTGTGCATTTAAAATGGTTTGTAATTATGTTATAATATGATTGAAAAAATCGTTTACTAGTAAGTGGTGATATAATGAAAATGGAATTTGACTTAAAACTAACGCAGGAACAAAAATTAATTATGACACAACAAATGCAAATGTCCGTTAAACTGCTTCAAATGTCGAATTTTGAATTAAGTACTCAGATTGAGAAGGAAATTCAAGAAAATCCTATTTTAGAAGCCGAGTATAAGCAGGATAGTGCAGATAAAGAAGTGGAAGAATTAAAAAAAATCATTAAACACATAGACGATGATTATGGAAATGGTAATTATAGTCGTAATACTGATGAAGAGGTATCTCCATTCAATTTTATTTCAGGTAGAGAAACACTAAAAGAGTTTTTATTTGAACAATTAAACGATTTAAAGCTAGATGAATTAACACATAATATATGCGAATATATTATAGAAAATATCGATAGCAGAGGTTATTTGTATGTTGGAATTGAAGATTTAAGTAGTGAGCTTGGAATTGAAGAAAATGATTTTATTGATTGTCTGAATATTGTGCAAAATTTAGATCCTGCAGGTATAGGTTCTAAAGATTTAAAAGAGTGTTTAACAATTCAATTGCTCAGAAAAAATATAAAGGATGATAATCTTTTCCTTATAGTTGATAATTATCTAGAATATGTGGCAGAAAATAAGTTTCAAAATATCGCAAAAGAATTATCTATTACACCTAAAAAAGCTCAAGAATATGGAGACATTATAAAAACTCTTGAACCAAAACCCGCTAGAGGATTTTATACAGGTGATGACACTAAATTTATTGTACCAGAAGCTTATATAAGGAAAATAGGAGAAGAATATTTTGTTATTATGAACAATGATTTTACACCTAAGCTTAATATTAATAGCGTGTACAAGAATTTGCTCTTTAGAGATGAAAACAAAGATGCGCAAAAATATATAAAAGATAAGCTTAATAGCGCAATGTTCTTAATCAAGAGTATAAATCAGCGTGAAAATACAATAAGTAAAATATTAAATAAGCTTGTAGAATTGCAAAGAGATTATTTTGATTTTGGTGATAAATATTTAAAACCAATGACTCTAAAAGATATTGCTGATGAAATAAGCGTCCACGAATCAACTGTTAGTAGAGCTATTAGAGATAAATATGTTTATACAGATAATGGGACTATTAGAATTAAAGACTTGTTTACTGTAGGTATATCTAATTCTAGTGAAGATGTTTCTACGACATTAATAAAAAAAGAAATTGAGGATATAATAAAGGAAGAAGATAAAAAGAAGCCTTTCTCAGATCAAAAAATAAGCGAGTTACTTAAAGATAAGGATATGAAAATATCTAGAAGGACTGTTGCAAAGTATAGAGAAGAATTGGGAGTAAAATCTTCAAGTAAAAGAAAAAGATTCTAGGTAGGTATAAATTAGCTACCTAGAATTTTTTTTATTTTTTTTAAAAAAACTATTTAAAAATAGTTTGAGATACATTATAATGAATATGGGACACGAAATTGAAATGCGGGACAAAAAAAAGCCAGGGAGTGTTTGCTTTGTATGACATCCTAAAATTACAGCAGAAGATAGTACCAGAATTATTAGATGTATTAGAAAAAAGATATAGTATTTTACGAACTATTTATTATAATGCTCCAATTGGCAGACGAATATTAGCCAATATTTTAGGACTCGGAGAAAGAGTTGTAAGGACGGAAATTAATGTATTAAAAAAGCAAGATTTAATTGAAATAACGACTGAAGGTATGGGAATTACTCCGGACGGAGAAGAAGTGCTTGATAAACTGAAAGACTTTATTCATGAAATTAGAGGACTATATGAAATTGAAGAATTTTTAAAAAAATATCTTATGGTAAAAGAAGTTTATGTTGTACCAGGGAATTTAGACGAAAATAAAATAGTTCTAAATGAAATGGGTAGAACTGCAGCTAAATATATAAAAGAAAATATTGAAGATAATAGCATAATCGCAATTACAGGAGGTTCTTCTGTAAAGAAAGCTATTGATAATATCCCGTCAGTCCAAAGTTTGAAAGATATTTTAGTTGTTCCGGCTAGAGGCGGTATGGGTAGAAATGTTGAAATACAATCTAATACGCTCACAGCAAAACTTGCACAAAAATTAAATGCTAATTATAAAATGCTTCATGTACCTGACAATTTAAGTGATTCTGCTTTAAAAACAATTCTTAAAGAAAAAAGTATTAAAGATGTAGTTGACAGTATCGATAATGCTGATATTTTAATTTATGGAATTGGAAGAGCTGTTAAAATGGCTGAAAAAAGAGGTCTACCAGAAACAGTAATTAGTGAATTAGAACGATTAGGAGCTGTTGGTGAAGCTTTTGGGTGTTATTTTAATATAAAAGGCGAAATAGTATTTTCAACACCTACTGTTGGTATAAAAAAAGAGACTATGGAAAATGTTGAAAGACTAGTAGCAATTTCTGGTGGCAAACGAAAAGCAAAGGCTATAATAGCTACAGAAAGATATAATAGAAATAGTATTCTTTTTACTGATGAAGGTGCAGCAAGAGAGATTGTTAGAATAATAAAAGAAGAAATAGACAATAATTAAGCTAGTAATATATTTTATATAAATTAACATAAAATTTAGGAGGTTTTTTAAAAATGAAAAAAATAGCAATTAATGGATTTGGAAGAATTGGTAGAAATGTATTTAAAGCAGCAGTGGCAAACTATAGCAATGATTTAGAAATAGTTGCAATCAATGATTTAACTGATCCTAAAACTTTAGCACACTTATTAAAATATGACTCATTATACGGAAAATTTGACGGTACAGTAGAAGCAGCAGAAGGCGCTATAATTGTAAATGGCAAAGAAATAAAGATTTATGCAGAAAGAGACCCTAAAAATTTACCTTGGGGTGAATTAAACGTTGATATCGTATTAGAATGTACTGGTTTCTTTAGAACAAAAGAAACTGCTGGCAAACATATAGAAGCTGGAGCTAAAAAAGTTATCATTTCTGCTCCTTCAAAAGGTGAAGATAAGACAATAGTTATGGGTGTAAATGAAGAGGAATATGATGCAGAAGCTCACAACATTTTATCAAATGCTTCTTGTACAACAAACTGTTTAGCTCCTTTTGCTAAAGTTCTTGATAAAGAGTTTGGAATAGAAGAAGGATTAATGACTACAATACACTCATACACAGGGGACCAAAAATTATTAGATGCTCCTCATAGTGATTTGAGAAGATCTAGAGCAGCAGCAGAGTCAATGATACCAACAACTACAGGTGCAGCAGCAGCAGT
Source organism: Clostridium sp. DL1XJH146 (assembly GCF_054819755.1). Taxonomy (NCBI): domain Bacteria; kingdom Bacillati; phylum Bacillota; class Clostridia; order Eubacteriales; family Clostridiaceae; genus Clostridium; species Clostridium sp. DL1XJH146. The sequence goes on along the minus strand of NZ_JBTVVN010000002.1, from coordinate 21,000 downwards.
ATCATTAGTTTTACCACAATTAAAAGGTAAATTAAATGGTATGGCTATAAGAGTTCCTACACCAACTGTATCAGTTGTTGATTTAGTTTGTACTATAAAGAAAGATGCTACTGTTGAAGAAATCAACGCTGCATTTAAAGCTGCTTCAGAAGGCGAATTAAAAGGAATTTTAGGTTATAGTGACGAACCATTAGTTTCTATTGATTATAGAGGAGACGAAAGATCTTCTATAGTAGATGCATTATCTACAATGAAAGTTGGAGAAAAATTAGTTAAAGTTGTATCTTGGTATGATAATGAAGCTGGATACTCTAACAGATTAGCTGATTTAACTAAATACGTAGCTGACAGATTATAATCATAAGAGTAGTTTAATCTAGTATAAAAAAAGGGTTGGGTTTGTAGTATTGCTATGAGGTCAACCCTGTTTTTAGATAAATATCTTTTGAAATTGAAAGGAGAAATTCCCATGAAATTAAATAAAAAAACTGTTGAAGATTTAAAAGTTCAAGGAAAAAGAGTCCTTTGTAGATGTGATTTTAATGTTCCACTAAAAGATGGAGTAATAACTGATAAGAATAGATTGGTTGGAGCGCTTCCAACAATAAAGTATTTAATAGAAAATGGAGCAAAAGTTATACTTTGTTCTCATTTAGGTAAGCCAAAAGGTGAGCCAAAGGCCGAATTATCTCTAGCACCTGTGGCAAAGGAACTTTCTTCTATGATTGGAAAAGAAGTTGTTTTTGCTGCTGATGATAATGTAGTTGGAGATAAAGCAAAAAAAGCTGTAGCCCAAATGAAAGAAGGAGACGTAGTACTTCTTGAAAATACTAGATACAGAAAAGAAGAAACAAAAAATGGAGAAGAATTTTCAAAAGATTTAGCATCAATAGCAGATTTGTTTGTTAACGACGCTTTTGGTACTGCACATAGAGCACATTGTTCTACTGTTGGAGTTACTGAATTTGTAGAAGAATCTGCATGTGGATACTTAATTCAAAAAGAAATCAAATTCTTAGGAGAAGCAGTAGAAACACCTGTAAGACCTTTTGTCGCAATTTTAGGTGGAGCTAAAGTTTCTGATAAGATTAATGTTATAAATAATTTATTAGATAAAGTAGATACTTTAATTATAGGTGGAGGAATGGCTTATACTTTCCTTAAAGCACAAGGATATGAAATAGGAACTTCACTTTTAGAGGAAGATAAAGTAGAATATTCTAGAGAGATGATATCTAAAGCTGAAGAAAAGGGAGTAAGATTACTTTTACCAGTAGATCATATAACCGGAGCGGAATTCAGTGCTACTACTGAACCAGTCGTAACAGAAGACCAAAACATAAAAGCAGAATATATGGGTATGGATATTGGTCCTAAAACTGCTAAAATGTATGCTGATGCTGTAATTAACGCTAAGACAGTAGTGTGGAATGGTCCTATGGGAGTATTCGAATTTGAAAACTTTGCTAAAGGAACTATAGCAGTCGCATCCGCTTTAGCTAAAGCAGACGCTACGACTATAATTGGTGGAGGAGATAGTGCAGCAGCTGTAAACCAACTTGGATTTGGAGAAAAAATGACTCACATTTCAACTGGTGGAGGAGCTTCATTAGAATTTTTAGAAGGTAAGGAATTACCAGGTATCGTTGCTCTAAAAGATAAATAATTAAGGAGGATTTGATATGAGAAAGCCTATAATAGCTGGAAACTGGAAAATGAATAAAACTGTTAAAGAAGCTGTACAATTAATAGAGGAGTTAAAACCTCTAGTTGAGCAGGCAGAAGCAGAAGTTGTAGTTTGCCCTACAGCAGTATGTTTAGATGCAGTTTTGAAAGCAACAGAAGGAACAAATATTAAAGTCGGTGCACAAAACATGCATTATGAAGAAAAAGGTGCTTATACAGGCGAAATAGCTCCAGGAATGCTAGAAGAAATGGGAGTTAAATATATAGTGCTCGGACATAGCGAAAGAAGAACTTATTTTAATGAGAAAGATACTGATCTAAACAAAAAACTTAAAAAAGCATTTGAACATAATTTAATACCAATACTTTGCTGTGGAGAGACTCTTGAAGAAAGAGAAGCAAATATTACAGAAGAAAAATTAGGAAGACAATTAAAATTAGATTTAGCAGGGCTTAATAAAGAACAAGTTGCTAGTATGGTTATAGCTTATGAACCTATTTGGGCAATTGGTACTGGAAAAACAGCTACAGATGAGCAAGCAAATGAAACAATAGCTTATTGTAGAAAAGTAGTTAGAGATATGTTTGGTGAGGCTGCTGAAAAGGTAAGAATTCAATATGGCGGTTCTGTTAAACCAAATACAATAAAAGCTCAAATGGCTCAACCAGAGATAGATGGTGGTTTAATAGGTGGAGCAGCTCTAAAAGCAGAAGATTTTGCTGCAATTGTTAATTTTGATAAATAAACTGTTAACAACTTATTAAATTAACTAAATGACACATGATTTATGTTAAGATAGACATATAAACTGTATTTATATGGGGGTGGGAATATGACTAAAAAACCAGTTATGCTAATGATTTTAGATGGCTTTGGTTGTTCGGATATAGAAGAAGGAAATGCAGTAAAGGCTGGCAAAACAGAAAATTTCTCTAGATTGTGGAAAGAATATCCTCATACTACCCTTGGCGCAAGTGGAATGTCTGTTGGATTACCTGATGGACAAATGGGAAATTCGGAAGTAGGACACTTGAACATAGGGGCAGGTAGAGTTGTATATCAAGCGCTAACAAGAATAACTAAATCAATAAAAGATGGAGACTTCTTTGAAAATGAGGCGCTTTTAAAAGCAGTGAATAATGCGAAAGAAAATGATTCAGCGTTGCATCTTTTGGGCCTTCTATCTAACGGAGGAGTTCATTCTCATATCGAACATATAAAAGGGCTTCTACGATTAGCTAAACAGAATGATTTAAAGAAAGTATACTTACATGCTTTTCTTGATGGAAGAGATACTCCTCCTTCATCTGCAATAGAATTTATCAAAGAAATTGAAGAATATATGGCTGAAATTGGAGTAGGCAGTATAGCTACTTTGAGTGGAAGATACTATTCAATGGATAGAGATAATAGATGGGAAAGAGTGGAACTAACTTATAATGCATTAGTTTATGGAAAAGGTGAATACTATAATAGTGCAATAGAAGCTATTGAAAAATCTTATCATGATAATAAGAATGATGAGTTTGTTCTTCCAAGTGTAATTTTAGATAATGAAGAACCAAAAGCTACAATTAAAGATAAAGATTCAGTTATTTTCTTTAACTTTAGACCAGATAGAGGAAGAGAATTAACTAGAGCAATAAATGATGAAGTATTTAATGGTTTTGAAAGAAATAGCTTGGATTTGACATATGTAACATTGACTCAATACGATAGCACACTTAAAAATGTTGAAGCAGCTTTTAAACCAGAAAAATATACAAATACCATTGGAGAGTATGTTAGCAAATTAGGGAAGAAGCAATTAAGAATTGCTGAAACTGAAAAATATGCTCATGTAACATTCTTTTTTAATGGCGGAGTAGAAGAACCAAACGAAGGTGAAGATAGAGCTTTAATTCCTTCTCCAAAAGTTGCTACTTATGATTTGAAGCCAGAAATGAGTGCATATGAAGTTACAGAAGAACTACTTACTAGAATTGATAGTGATGAGTATGATTTAATAATTCTAAATTTTGCTAATCCAGATATGGTTGGACACACAGGAATAATGGAAGCAGCAATTAAAGCAATAGAAACTGTAGATGAGTGTGCAAATAGAGTTGTAAATAAGATGCTCCAAAAAGATGGTAAAATATTTATAACTGCAGACCATGGTAATTCAGAGCAAATGATTGATTTTTCAACTGGAAATCCTATGACTGCTCATACTATAAACCCTGTTCCTTTTGTATATGTATCTAATGATGAAAAAGATGTATCACTTAGAGACAAAGGTGTTTTAGCAGATATAGCTCCTACTTTGCTTGAAGCTATGGGAGAGGAAAGTCCAGAAGAAATGACAGGAAAAACATTGGTTGTAAGATAGTTTTACAATAATTAAAAACTTTATATTAATAGTTTTTCTTTAGTAAAGTTTTTGATTTTTGTTTACATTTAATTAAAATATATCTAATAAAATATTTAGGAGGCAAATAAAATGAAAAGTTATGTTGAAATTATTGACATTTACGCAAGACAAATCCTTGATTCAAGAGGAAACCCTACTGTTGAGGTTGAAGTAGAACTAGAAGACGGTACAGTAGGAAGAGCAGCTGTTCCATCAGGAGCTTCTACTGGACAATTCGAAGCAGTTGAATTAAGAGATGGAGATAAAGATGTATATTTAGGAAGAGGCGTATTAAAAGCTGTAGAAAATGTTAATGAAATTATTGCTGAAGAATTAGTAGGCATGAATGCATTAGACCAAGTTTTAATTGATACAACTATGATAGAAATAGATGGAACAGAAAATAAAGCTAAATTAGGTGCTAACGCTATGTTAGGTGTTTCTTTAGCCGTTGCAAGAGCTGCAGCAGAATATTTAGAAATGAGTCTATATCAATATATAGGTGGAGTGAATGCTAAAGTACTTCCAGTTCCTATGATGAACATTATGAATGGTGGAAAGCATGCTGATAACACAGTTGACTTGCAAGAATTTATGGTAATGCCAGTTGGAGCTGCAACATTCTCAGAAGCATTACAAATGTGCGCAGAAGTATATCATTCATTAAAATCACTACTTAAGAAAAAAGGTTTATCTACTGGAGTTGGTGATGAAGGTGGATTTGCACCTGACCTTGCTACAAATGAAGATGCAATAAAAATTATTCTTGAAGCTGTAGAAGTTGCTGGATATGAAGCAGGAAAAGATTTATTTATAGCTCTTGATCCAGCTTCAACTGAATTCTACAATGAAGAAACAGGAAATTACGAATTAACAGGTGAAGGAAGAACATTAACTTCAGAAGAAATGACAGATTACTATGCTGAATTAGTAGAAAAATATCCTATCATATCTATTGAAGATGGTATGGCTGAAGAAGATTGGGCTGGCTGGAAAATGTTAACTGACAAAATAGGAGATAAAGTTCAAATAGTTGGTGACGATTTATTTGTAACAAATACTAGCAGACTTATTAAAGGAATTGAAACAAAGACTGCTAACTCAGTACTTGTTAAATTAAACCAAATTGGTACTTTAACTGAAACTTTAAATACTATAGAAATGGCTGAAAGAGCTGGCTATACAGCTGTTATATCTCACAGATCTGGTGAAACAGAAGATTCTACTATAGCTGATTTAGTAGTTGCTGTAAATGCTGGTCAAATAAAAACAGGTGCTCCTGCTAGATCTGAAAGAGTTGCTAAGTACAACCAATTATTAAGAATTGAAGAAGAATTAGGTAGAGTAGCAGAATACAGAGGAATGAAAACATTCTACAACTTAAATAAATAATTTAATATTAAATTAAAAATAAAGATAGAATGTTTAGGAAAGGGTAATCTGAGGATTGCCCTTTATTATGCATTAGAATGAGTTGGGAAATATTCATTATTTAGATTTCATTGAAAATTAGGTTAAGATGTGATAAAATTGACTTTGTTGAAATTAGAAAAATGGAATTTTTTCTGACTTATCATAGGAGGTATGTATATATGCGTACATTTTTAATTGTGGCATTAGTAATAGTTTCGGTGTTATTGATAGTATCTGTTCTACTGCAACCAGGTAAAACTGATGGGTTTAATCTAGTTTCATCAGGAGCAGACACATTTTATTCTAAAAATAAAACAAAAACACGTGAATCTATGCTTTCAAAAGCTACTGTTGTATTAGCAATAGTATTTTTGCTTATTACATCAGCTTTATCAATAATTTAATAATGAATTTATAAGGAGGAGTACAGGTGGAATTTTTACCAATTATTACAGGAATTATTGCATTGATTTTAGCATTTTATTTGAGTCAGCAGATAGCAAAAGAGGATGCTGGTACAGACAGAATGAAAGAAATCGCAGGATATATTCACGAAGGGGCAATGGCTTTCCTCACTAGAGAATATAAATATCTTGCAATATTTGTTGTTGTTGTTGCAATTGTACTTGGGATTGCAATAGACCCAAAAACTGCAATTTGCTTTGTGGTTGGGGCTTTATTCTCTGTTTTTGCAGGTTATTTTGGTATGCAAGTTGCAACTAAAGCTAACGTTAGAACTGCAAATGCAGCAAGAAACGGACAAAGCAAAGCCTTAGAAATTGCTTTTTCAGGTGGAGCCGTTATGGGTTTAGCAGTTGTAGGATTAGGAGTTATAGGCATTACATTGTTTTTTATGGTTTTTGATGGTGAAGTAAAGTATATAACTGGTTTTGCATTAGGTGCAAGTTCAATAGCTCTATTTGCTCGTGTTGGTGGAGGTATTTATACTAAAGCTGCAGACGTTGGAGCTGACCTTGTAGGTAAAGTAGAAGCTGGTATTCCAGAAGATGATCCAAGAAACCCTGCTGTAATCGCTGACAATGTTGGAGACAACGTTGGTGATGTTGCTGGAATGGGTGCTGATTTATTTGAATCTTATGTTGGGTCTATTATCTCAGCATTAACATTAGGTACATTCCTATTTAAAGGGGATGATATCAAAGTAATGTTCCCATTAATATTGGCTTCTTGTGGTATTATTGCTTCTATTATAGGTATTTTTATAGCTAGAAAGAGCAAAAGTGATAATCCTCAAAAAGCATTAAATACTGGTACATATATAGGTGGTGTATTAGTAATTATTGTAGCTGGAGTTCTAAGTAATTCAATTTATGGAGACTTTAAAGCTTTTGGCGCAATTGTTGCTGGACTTGCAGTAGGTATGTTAATAGGTAAGATTACAGAAGTTTACACTTCAGACGAACATAAATATGTTAAGAAAATTGCTAAACAATCAGAAACAGGAGCTGCTACTACTATGATCTCTGGTTTAGGAATAGGTATGTATTCTACAATGTTCCCTATCATATTTATTTCAGTTGGTGTATTAGTTGCTTTCTACATTATGGGCGGAGCATCTGATCCTAATATGGGATTATACGGTATAGCTTTAGCTGCAATTGGAATGCTTTCTACAGCTGGATTAACAATAGCAGTAGATGCATATGGTCCAATAGCTGATAATGCTGGTGGTATAGCTGAAATGGCTGAATTACCAGAATCAGTTAGAGAAATAACAGATAAATTAGATGCTGTAGGTAACACAACAGCAGCAATAGGAAAAGGATTTGCAATTGGTTCTGCTGCATTAACTGCATTAGCTTTATTTGCTTCATATGCACAAGCAACAGGATTAGAAAAAATAGATGTTTTAACTCCAGTAACTCTAGTTGGATTGCTTGTTGGAGCTATGCTTCCATTCTTATTTGGTGCTTTGACAATGGAGTCTGTTGGAAAAGCTGCTAATGAGATGATTGAAGAAGTAAGAAGACAATTTAAAGAAACTCCAGGATTAATGGAAGGTAAAGCTAAACCAGATTATAAGAAATGTGTTGATATTTCTACTGCCGCAGCTTTGCACGAAATGATTTTACCTGGTATATTAGCAATAGTTGTACCTATATCTATAGGATTCCTATTAGGGGTAGAAGCACTTGGTGGATTAATTGCTGGGGCTGTAGCATCAGGAGTGCTTATGGCCATTATGATGGCTAATGCTGGTGGTGCTTGGGATAATGCTAAGAAGTACATCGAAGGTGGAGCTCATGGCGGTAAAGGTTCTGACGCTCATAAAGCTGCAGTTGTTGGTGATACTGTAGGTGACCCATTCAAGGATACATCTGGTCCTTCAATGAATATCTTAATCAAGCTTATGACAATTGTTTCTCTAGTATTCGCTCCAGTACTTGCACAGTATGGTGGAATATTGATAAACTTATTTAATAAATAGAATAATTACGATTTTAAGAGACCATTGTTAATTCAATGGTCTTTTTGTATAGAACTTTTCAAATAATAATGCACAATGCACAATTTACAATACACAATTAAGGATGAGATTTTTTAGCGAAGCTAAAAAATCTCTTTAATTTATTGCGAGAGTTATAAAGCTTAATAATAAAAGCTTATTAAGCTTTTATTAATTTGGTGTTTATAAATAAAATTTTGTTAACAAAGGAAAGAAAAATAACTACATTTGTGCATTAATCTAATTCTGTATATTGAAGGGGTACTATTTTAAGTTTTCTTTTTATATTTTATGTTTTGTATTTGATTTTAATTGTGCATTGTGCACTGTGTATTGAATTAATACTGTCTTATGTTATTTAATTATATAATGATATTTTTTATTTTGATGTAGATGTAGATGTAGATTTAGATTTAGAATTTGATTTTGTTTTAGGTTTTGATTTTAATTGTGTACTGTGCATTGTACATTGAGTTTGGTCTTGATTTTGACTTTGTATTTGACTTTGACTGTGCATTGTAAATTGTGCATTGTGCATTGTATTAAAATAGTGTTATCATAATATGGAAAGATATAAATAAGAATATTTATTTAATTTTTGATAAAAATAGATTAGTAGGTATATTAATGGAGGTGTATTTAAATGATACCAATGGAGATTGTGCTAGGATTTTTAAATGAACAGGCAACTAAGCCAATGAAGATGAAGGATTTAGCGTTTATATTTCAAATAAAAAAACATGAGATGGATGAATTTAAAGACTTAATTAATGAAATGGAAAGCAAAGGGTTCATTATAAGAAACAGAAAAAATCATATAGGAATACCAGAAAAAATGGGGTTGACTTCAGGCAGGTTGCAAGGAAACCAAAAAGGGTTTGGATTTGTAATACCTGAAGATGGCGCTTCGGATATTTTTGTATTAGCTTCAAATATGAATGGTGCAATGAATGGAGATAAAGTACTAGCTAAAGTAACGAAAGAAGAAAATAGAGGTAAAAAAAGAGAAGGAGAAATTGTTAGAGTAGTTGAGAGAGCTAACAATAACGTAATAGGCGTTTATGAAGAAAGTCAAAACTTTGGTTTTGTAATTCCGGAGGAAAAAAAGATTTCCAAAGATATCTTTATTCCAAAAGGAGATACAAATGGAGCGAAAAATAAAGATATAGTTATTGTAGAAATAACAAAATGGCCAGATAATAGAAGAAGTCCAGAAGGTAGAATTGTTGATGTTCTAGGTAAAAAAGGCGAAAAAGGCATAGATATATTAACAATAATTAAAAAATTTGCTCTCCCTGAAGAATTCCCAGCTAAGGTACAGAGTTTTGCTGCCAATATTTCAGTGGATATTCCAGAAGAAGAATATAAGAGGAGAGAAGACCTAAGAGGAATTAAAATGGTCACTATAGATGGAGAGGACGCTAAAGATTTAGATGATGCGGTATCTATTGAGATATTAGAAAATGGTAATTATTATTTAGGAGTACATATAGCAGACGTATCTCATTATGTTAAAGAAAAAAATCCTCTAGATAAGGAAGCTTTTAAAAGAGGAAATTCTGTATACCTTATAGACAGAGTAATACCTATGCTACCAAAGGAATTGTCAAATGGGATTTGTAGTTTAAATCCTAAAGTTGATAGATTAGCAATGACTTGTTTTATGGAAATAAATAAAGATGGTAAAGTTGTAGACTACAGAATATCTGAGAGTATTATTAAGACAAATGAAAGAATGACCTATAAAAATGTTACTAAAATTTTAAAAGATGAAGATGAAGAGCTTATAAAAAAATACGACTATCTTGTGGAAGACTTTAAAATCATGAGAGAACTTTGCGAGATACTTTATAAAAAGAGAACTGATAGAGGTGCTATAGATTTTGATTTTGAAGAATGCAAAATAATACTAGATAAAATGGGTAAGCCAATAGATATAAGACCATATGAAAGAGAAATTGCTAACAGAGTCATTGAAGAATTTATGCTTGTATGTAATGAAACTGTAGCCGAGCACATGTATTGGGCTAATGTACCTTTCATATATAGAATTCATGAAGATCCTGATGAGGAAAAATTACAAAGATTTAATGAATTTGTATATAATTTAGGATATGCTGTGAAGTTTAAAAATGAAGTTCACCCAAAACAGCTGCAGCAAGTCGTTGAAAAAGTAAAAGGAGAAAAAGAAGAAACAATAGTTAATACACTTTTACTTAGATCTTTAAAAAAGGCAAAATATTCTCCAGAGCCTGTAGGGCATTTTGGCCTAGCAGCTAAATATTATTCTCATTTTACTTCTCCTATAAGAAGGTATCCTGATTTGATAATTCACAGGATTATAAAAGAGTTTATAAATGGTGGAATTGATGAAAAGAGGATTGCTAAGCTTAAAAATATAGTAGGAGAAGCATCTCTTCAGTCCTCAGATACAGAGAGAATTGCCCAAGAAGCGGAAAGAGAAGTAGACGATTTGAAGAAAGCTGAATATATGCAGGATAGAATTGGTGAAAAGTATGAAGGAATAATTTCTTCTGTCACTAACTTTGGAATGTTTGTTGAACTTCCTAATACTGTAGAGGGGTTAGTGCACATATCAGCATTAGATGATGATTATTATGTATATGATGAAGATCATCTATGTTTAATTGGAGAGAGAACAAAAAATATTTATAAGCTAGGAGATAGAGCAGAAATTATAGTTAGTAGAGTAGATATTGATAATAGAGAAATTTATTTTGAACTAGTAAAAGATGATGTAGATGATAAAGATGACATAGATAATTTGAATATTGATGATTTGATATCATAAGGATAAAATTAGTCTAGATAGTTGATTTTTTTGATATAGTGTAATAAGATATATACAAGTTAAAGACAATGAATAATGCACAATGTACAATGCACAATTTTAAAAATAAGAGTGCAGAGTGAAGTTTGCAGAGTGAAGTGAATGCTAGTAGATAATTATCTTTTATTCAATAGAATATTGACTTTTAAAGGATTAAAGATTTGAGGGTTTATAGGTTTTTAGTGGTTTTGATTTATAAGGTTTTAACTGCACTATGCACTCTGCAAATTGCACATTTGTTTTAATAAAAAAAGGGGAGGGGTACTTATGGGTAAAGAAGTGAATATTGATTGGAGTAATTTGGGGTTTGATTACATCAAAACCGATTTACGTTATGTTTCAAGATGGAAAGACGGAAAATGGGATGATGGACAGTTAGTTGAAGATAATAAAATAGCTATTGATGAAGCTGCTACAGCACTTCATTATGGTCAGCAATGTTTTGAAGGATTGAAAGCATATAAGACAAAAGAAGGTAAGATACAATTATTTAGACCTGACGAAAATGCAAAAAGATTAAACAATTCTTTAAGTAGAATATTAATGCCAGAAATACCAGTAGATAAATTTATAGATGCAGTTAAACAAGTGGTTAAAGCTAATGAGGCTTATGTGCCACCGTACGGTACTGGAGCAACATTATATGTCAGACCATTTGTTATTGGTGTTGGAAATACTGTAGGTGTTAGTCCAGCTCCAGAATATATTTTCTGCGTATTCTGCTTGCCAGTTGGCGCTTATTTTAAAGGTGGATTATCTCCAGTAAACTTTATTGTATCTGATTTTGACAGAGCAGCACCTTACGGAACAGGAGCTGCAAAAGTTGGAGGAAACTATGCAGGAAGTATGCTTCCACACAAGATAGCTGCCGAAAAAGGTTTTGCAGATTGTATTTATTTAGATCCTATGACGCATACAAAAATTGAAGAAGTTGGGGCGGCAAATTTCTTTGGTGTAACAAAAGATGATAAATTTGTAACACCTATATCACCGTCTATTCTTCCAAGTATAACTAAATACTCTTTGCTTTATTTAGCTAAAGAATACTTAGGTATGGAAGTTGAAGAAAGAGATGTATTTATTGATAATATTGATGAGTTTAAGGAAGCAGGCGCATGTGGTACAGCAGCAGTTATAACTCCGATTGGTGGAATTCAACATAAAGAAGAGTTACATGTATTCTATAGTGAAAAAGAAGTAGGTCCTGTAACTAAAAAACTTTACGATACATTGTATGGAATCCAGTTTGGTGATGTAGAAGCACCAGAGGGATGGATATTTGAAGTAGAATAATTTTATTCAATGCACAATGCACAATGCACAATGCACAATTTATGATGATTCTCCGAGTGCCTCGGAGAATCTTTATTAAAAATAGCAAAAACATAATAAAGACAAACAATAAAGATAAAAGTTTTTGAAATTATATATAAATGTGCATAGGACTTAATGATTTAACAAGTTGTGTATAGATATGAATTTAAGCTAAAAGATCTTAAATGACGGCTAGAACTTAAAATTGTGAACCGCAAACTGTGAACTTTATTTTCACATATTTGACGGAGTAGCTTTATTGTAGTATAATATTTTATTGCAGACTTATTATTAAATTAGAACTTTATGTTAAGAAGGTGATGAATTGGCAGCTAATAATACTGGACAGAGATATATAGCTCAAAACAAAAAAGCTAGACACGATTATTTTATAGAAGAAACAATGGAAGTGGGAATAGTTCTTGTTGGTACAGAAGTTAAATCAATACGTGCTGGAAAGGCTAACCTAAAAGATAGTTATGCATCTATAAGAAATGGTGAAATGTTTGTATGTGGTATGCATATAAGTCCATATGAACAAGGGAATATATTTAATAAAGATCCTCTTAGAGATAGAAAGCTTCTTCTTCACAAAAAAGAAATAGAGCATCTACAAGGATATACAGGACAGAAGGGGTACACACTCGTACCTTTGGCACTTTATTTGAAAAAAGGAAAGGTCAAGATGGTCCTAGGAATTGCAAAAGGTAAAAAAGATTATGATAAGAGACATACAATTGCAGAAAAGGAAGCAAAGAGAGAAATTGACAGAGAGCTAAAAAATAGGATGCGATACTAGTAGAATACTATTTACAAAGAGATTAACCTATAGTAAGATAGATATTGTCACCACGGTGGCATTTTAAAATATGAATTTGACAAATGAATATTGAAAAGCAAAGAATAAAGAATCTCTTTTTAATAAAGAAGTTTTTATTCGACTGTAATATTCGCTTTTGTATTAACTAAAAGTTTTTGCTTTTAATTAATTTAAAGATTTTGCGTAGAAAAATCATCCATAATTGTGCATTGTGCATTGAAAATTGTGCATTGCCTCAAATATGGGGGCGTATTTGGCTTTCGACGGGGGCCTGTACAGCTGTGATAGCGAGCCGAGGGACCTAGTCCCGCGATAAAAAACCAGGAAAATTAAATTAAACGCAAACGATAATTACGCTTTAGCTGCCTAGTTGGTAGCTCGTCCTACCTTGGAGGCCCACGGCCTTGGATAGGGCGTCAATTAGTGGGGAACCGAGCTTAGCAAAGCTTTGAGCTAAGAACGGAACTGATGAAGCTACTAAAGTAAAGAGCCCGTCTATTGGCGCTTTGCGGAGGGAATGTTAAAGAATAGACTGCGCTCGGAGAGGTCAGAGTGATACTGCTTTCGGACAGGGGTTCGACTCCCCTCGCCTCCACCAAATAAGAACTAAAATTTTGATACAATGTAAAGCCACTGATATCAGTGGCTTTCAGTGTTTTTTGGAGGAAGTGGAGCATAAGATATTGTGAGTTTGGAGAAGAATAATGGTAATTTTTTAGTTTAGATGCACACACCAATTGAAGATAGGAATCATGGGGTGTGCATTTTTTAGGTGGGGTGTGCATAATTTGGCAGAAAATTTGGACCTTACCTGATAAAGAAACAAAAGGAATTGTATGGCACTGTAATAATAAATATCCAAGCAAAGGTGTAAAAGGCTGTGAGAGTAAACATATAGATAATAAAGTTTTGTAGCAAGCATTTATTGATACCTATAATTCTATTCTTGAAAATATAGATTATTTCACGTATAAGTGGAAAGAGCAGATTGAGGGAGATGATATTCTTAAAAAAAGTAACAGCTAAGAGATTTATGGATATATTTAAGAAAGCAAAGCCTGTAAAAGAATTTGATGAAGATTTATATATTAAAGTTATAGAGAAAATAACGGTTTATGATGGTGGAAGATTAATTGTAAGTTTATTGGATGGAACTGAGATTGAGTGTGGAATTGAATAGGATATTATTTAGGCCAGTTAAAGAGAAGTGGAAATTTCTTTGACTGGCTTTTTGCCACATATTGTCGGAATTTCGTATATGAAAATTATTTACAAATTTGGAATGGGGGGTATAATAATATCTAAAATAAGCTTGTCTACGTTTGTAATTAATAGGACTATAATATTACAAAGAATAAAATATAGAAAAAAATATCTTGCTTTAAGCGACTGAATATTTATCCGAAACATTTTTTCCAGTTCAATACTAATGGATTCTAGATTTTATTTATGGAAAGAGCACTTATTGTTTCTATACTCATGAAGGATAAAGTTCTTTTGCACCTTTATCTTAGATAGACATTTACTGGAATGGATGTGGTTATGAAGAGCATTGCAAATATATTATATAACAGAAGTAGGCGTAGTTTTTTTATCTTTGTGAGTTCTACATTCACATACTCACCATCTTTTCCAAAATAATTTAAAAGTATTTGATTATAGTTTAATTTCCTTATCATATCGTAGAGAACTAGAGCCTTTATCAAAAACTATAATCATTAAGGTTGTAACTAAACTATGTAGATAAGTTATGTATTGATTATGTTATAAACTTGCATTCTTCTTTATTTGGAAATTTTAATCTCGGAAATTAAAATCAAAGGAAGAATTATCTGAAGTAGAATTAGTAGAGATGGTAAAATCGTTTAAAGAAAACGGAAGTAAAGTAGTATCAATCTCTGGCGGAGAGCCTATGTTAAAATCTAAATTACTCAGTGATTTAAGTATGATGGATACAGTATTGTTTTCAAATATGACATTATTTGATGAAGATAAATTTGATGATTATTTAGCAAATTTCAAAGGTGATCCTAGAATTTCAATCGATAACGTACCAACGGTTGAAGAAAAATTTAGAAAAGGTACCAATACATCATTAAATATAAGTGAAAATATTAAGCTGATAAGAAAAAAATATCCTCATATACAAATAATAGTTAATACAATATTGAATAATGCCAATATTAATAGTTTAATCCCATTTTATGAGTTTGTTAAGGGTCTAGATGTTCACTCATGGGATATGGTCTTTCCACAAGTAAGAGGGAAATTAGATACAGAGTTTTTTAGTAATCTCCCATCATATGAAGAGGTAGCTATAAAATTTCAGAATTATTAAGTTATTATATTGATGATGAAACAAAAAACTGTAGAATTAATTGTATGTATCTGTTTAGATATTATGATTTAACTCGTAAAAATTGGGACAAAGTGAACCCTAATGATCATCCATGTTCTCATATGTCCAATAATATATTTATTAATTTATATGGTGAAATAATAATTTGCCCTTGGTATGAAAGCTTAATTTTGGGAAATATTAAAAATGTTAATATTGATAATTTCTTGGAAGTAATTAATCAGCATCCATCATCAAAGTGGAAGCAATCTGACTATAGGGAGTGCACAAATTGTAGGTATCGATATTTTTGTTTAACGTGTCCAGGGGAAGCTTATTCTATTCAAGGAGATCCTACTCAAGCAAGCTATCACAAGTACTCGTTTAGATACTTCTGGGAAAAATATGTGTTACCAGTATATCCAGATTTTTTGAAGGAGAAATACAATAACTTAATTGATATGAAGGGAGATTATCCGAAATTTCACACACATATTTCTCAAATTCCACAAGAAGACATAAGTTAAGAGTAAAGTTAATTATATATACTTATTATTACATGACATTTATCTATTTTTTGTCAGATCGAATAATCGGTGCAAATTATGCACAGTATTTTGATCACAAGAATTTATTATTATGGCAAATTGGTTTTATTTTGATGACCCCAAACCTGACGATAGCTATTCTTGATTTTATACTAGCCACTTTAGCGGATTTATATGGAAGAAAAAAGATATTATTAATTGGTGTGTTTTTATGTTCATTATCATATATTGGTATCTCAAAATTTGATAATTTCCTTAGTTTAGCTTTGTGTATGTTTTTAATAGGATTAGGTTCAGCTTTAGTGTCAGGTGTTTTTACTGCGTGGTTAGTTTCTGAATTAGAAAAGTTAGGGGAAGGTGAAATCAAAGACAAAGCTATTGCTAATGAAGTAATAATCAGAAATTTAACATTAGTAATTGGAAGTCTATTCTCAATAATTTTAATATCAAGAAATCCATCATATACTTTTTTATTTTCTGGAATTCTACTATTAATTGGATTTTTACCGATATTTTTTATACCTGAAAATAAAGGGGTACAAAAAAGAGTGAAGTATAATGTTTTTATTAAAGAGTCACTAAAAGAAATCCTTTGCAATGGAGTTCTCAAAAGATTTTCATTTTCATATTTTATGTTTAGTATAATTTTGGGGATGTTTCTTTTTATATGGCAAAGGCAAGTCGTTGAATTTGGTTATGAAGAATCACAATTAGGAGTGTTTTATTTAGTCTTATCAATAGCAACACTTTTAGGGAGTGTTGTATTCAAAAAGTTAAAAGTTTTAAAGGAAAATAATTCTTATAAGATGATTCAAATTAATGTAGGGATTTTCTTTTCGCTACTTTTAATGGTTACCAGTTATAAACTAACTGTGATTTTGGGATTTTTGTCATATGAATTTTTTGTTGGTATATATTTTTCATGTTTTTATACATCAATTAACCGAGAAATTAAATCATATAATAGAAACACCTTGCTATCTTTATACTCAACAATTAGATTTTGTGGATTTTCAATTGGATTCTTCGTTGCCAGTTTGCTATATGGCATCAACTTAATGTTCATTTGGGTTGTTTCACTAGCTATATCTTTAATACCACTGATAACAAGTATTTGGATACATTACTTTACAATTGAACAGCTTAATAATAGAAACTAGTTTTAATGATTTAACATAACGCAAAAGAACATGTTTTTTAAGAAAAGAAAAGTTAAATCAGCATATTTAAAGCATTTGCAATAGTAAGAGACCATTATTTTAAAATAAAAGAAGAACTATTAAAAAACTACTTCATATTGGATTTTAGTAAATAAAATTATAACTCCAATTCTCAAAAGATGTCAAAAATCTATAAAAAGATAAAAAATAGGGGGTTTTTCAGGGGCCTTCAAATCTAGGGGGGCTTTTTTATTTTAAGCCCTATTAAAATGCGAAAATCTATCGAAGGCTTGTCTACACACAAATAAGAATTAAAATATGGATACAATACAAAGCCACTGATATCAGTGGCTTTCAGTGTTTTTTGGAGTGAATGGAATATAAGATATTGTGGGTTTAGAGAGAAATATTGGTGGTTTTTTAGTTTAGATGCACACACCCATTGAAGAGAAAAATGATGGGGTGTGCATTTTATAGGTGGAGGTGTGCACAATTTGGCAGATAAACTCCTTTTCAATTGAATTTAACTATTCCTACTGGATATAATACTAGACTGTTAGAGTATGCAAAGATTTTCAAGGTAAGAAAATTAATGAGACAATATTTGTGGGGCTTCGCCTTTTGAATTGAGTGTATTTATGTTTATCTTACTCACATCAAACGTATTTGGAGTTGAAGAAAAAATTGAGCAGTATAATATTTGTGTTTCAAATAATCTAGCAGAATCATTAAATGGAGATTTATCTGACAAAATTAAAAAATATCATAATGAGAAAGTATTGGAGAAGTCTGAAAAGTATAAGAAATACTTTAATAAAGAATTAATAACAGATATTGACGCAATTAACAGTGATAAGAATAATCAAGTATATGTATATTCTTATGATGATCTTGCTTTTGATAAGAAATTACTAAAAAAAATTGTTAAGAAATTGGATAAAGGAAATTCTCTATATTTATATGGAAATGATATCACACCGAAGATGTTTACTGAACTTCTTGGAGAAGAGTTTAATTTTGGAGTTTCAGATGCTGAATATGAATCTCTTAAGAATGATACTCTCGAAAAAGGTGTTCCAGCTGTTGAAGAGAATCAAGGGTATGACTTAATTGGATATTCTAATAATGGGGAAGACATTTCTTTATATAATTTTGAAGTATATGATAGAGATTCAGAAGTTTTAGATCCTGAGATGATTATTGTTGAAGTTCTTGATTCCCTAAGTAAAAGGATAGAAGCTAAGAGAGAGAATAATGTTAAACTTTTGGGTTACACGTTACCGCTGGTAAATAAATCACTAGCAATGGCTGCTAGTCAGCAAGTTAAATCAGCTTTCAACATTAATACACCACTTTATGTTGGAACTTCAAAGATAGCGAATCTTAATACAGATTGGGTATTATATAAAGATAATAATGAAGTAGACAAAGATTATGACAACTTTACAGTTAAGACCAACTACGAAGTTGCAGACTATCACCAACTATATTACTACTATCAACTTGATGTAACGCATGATCTTCCATTTTCAGCGGACAATATTTGGGAGTGGTTACCAGCTGATAAAAATGAAGCGGCAGGAACAATCAGTGTTGCTATTCCTTGGGCATTATATTATAATTTCTCGTTAGAAAATGTAATAGATATTGATAGACAGGGTAGTCAAGCAAGTGATTATGGGAGATGGATTGTCGATAATGATGGAGCAGCTATGGCAAACAATGAGCGATTTCAACCTTCAACTGCATGGTATTCTACTGGAACATATGCTGGTATAGATAGTAAAGTAACATTTAAATTTAGAGATGGCCATGGAAACGTAAAAAGTGCTACTCAAAATATTAACATAAGATATGATTACTAAAATTACTTTAGCAGGTAAAAAACTTTACTTGCTAAATTGTATAGAACCGATAACTTGAAAGAAATTTTCTGGATTTAAGCATGCCAATAAAACCTAATCAATTTGTATTTTTGATGTCTTTTCTAAAATCCTTTATAAATTGAACAATCAAATTTTTGATTCTTTGATAGCATATTAAGTATACAAGTTAAAAGTATTCTTTCAAGTTGTGCTAGAATAGAAATTGGACGACTTAAATGAAACAATCCTTAGTGTGGTGTAAAATAAAACAAGAAACCAAGGGGTTACTATTTATTCGGAAAACAAATATACATTATGATGCTATAAATCACTATTCATTCATAAGCTATCTGTATTGAGTAGGTAGCAAAGAGCTTAAAGTTGGAAAACCCACTTTAAATAGCTGGATTCATAATGCTTGAAAAAATAGTGGTTTTATTAAGCATAGAGTTTCAGGTAATTATAGTCCAGATGCTGTAAAAGAAATTGCACATCAGAGTTAAGATGCTTAAGGGATTCATAAGAAATCTTATACAAGACTATAGGAATACTGAGCGTGCATTTTGAAGCTTATTATCGAAATCAGGGTCAATGGTAATTTTAGCATAATGACTACCCAAATAGCTTTTATGCCTTCTTCTCTTATGTAATTACTAACGGTTTTTTCTGATATAACATGACTCCTAGATACTTAAATTATTTTAATAAATTCTTGTGCATTGAGCACAGAGAAAGGAATGATAGTTTTTATGAACAGTTATTTGAAAATAGTTTTAGTTTTATTTATGCAACTAATTTTATTTACTGGCTGTCAGAGTGAAGAGTACTCATTGAGTGACATATTGAATGAGCGTAATAATGTAGACACAGTTACAATTATTGATACGCAACAAATTGATGACTTAGTATGGGCGGCACTATATTCTCTTGAAACAAGTGAAGGTAATGAAGTTGTTAATGTTGCTTTTTATAGTGTTTCTGATACAGGAATAGAGATTTTAAAAGATAATGGCTGGGATGATTACCAGACGAATTCATATGAATGTTATTTTGATTATCTTCATAAAGATGATACTTATTATCACACTATCTATGGAATTATAAATAACAACTCTATTGATAGGATTGAACTGAGTATAAATGATGAAGAAACAATTGAAGTTGATATAATAGAAGGTAGCAGTAAGAAATATTTCATTGAAACTAAGATTCAGCAAGGGAGATTTAATGATATTGAGTATTCTACAAAAGGATTTATCGATGATGAGATGATTGGTGAATATACATATTCATTCTCAGGTAATAAAAGCAGCTAGCAAACAACTCTAGTACGCTTCTAGACTGAATTCTTCAAGTACTCCTTACAGGCCAGTGATATTATTTAAATTTGGAATAATATTCATAATGCATTTCAAATTTATATTTTATTTTACAATAATATCCATATTATAGGGCGTATTATTTTTATAGCCCTATTATGGTGTAAGAACTGCTGGGTCCCTACGTGCCCCCAGTAAGGGGGCAGGTAGAGGTCAGGTACCATGGTCATCAAGTTAATAATTTAGAGCATTTATGTTATTATAGTTTTATATACTACAGGAGAAAGGATGCTCAAATTTGAACAAAAGACTAAAAATTAAAGGACTAACACCCTCAGGGGTTGTGAACAAATATTTACAAATTAAACAAAATATTCATTGCCTTCGAAGGTCTTTGCGCATAGCCATCAACCTAACAGAACCAATTTATGTAAAATAACAAATCTAGATGTTACCTATTAGATTACAATAAAAAATAAATTTCTTAAATCAGAGTGGTTTATCCCATATAAAGGGTTATAAACCACTCTTTGTTTTTTGTTTAATATGCAAATATTATATAATTAGTTTATATATTACTTTTATGTAAAATACAACGAATAATAAGTCTATAAACCATAAACATATGATTTTTAGCTTATTCAAAATGGAAGGATGTTAATATATGAATAAAAAATTAAGAATTCTAACTAGAAACTTACAGAAATTATTTGACTCTGGAGTAATTGAAAAAATGGCTTTAAAGCATCAATTTGTGAAACGAAAAAGTAAACTTACAGAAGACAAATTTTTAAGTCTATGTACATTTTCAGGAGAAGATTTATGT